>NZ_QAOZ01000009.1:0-243187 GCF_003050885.1 Rhodococcus sp. OK611 | reverse complement strand
CAGCGTCACCTGGGCCGACTCCACCATGGGCGTCGAGGGCTGCGCCGGCTACGCGCAGGCCCGCTCCTACGTCAACGTCACCGTCGACACCGAGAACGTCAAGGGCACCGTCACCCTCTGGGGACAGCCCTTCAGCATCGGCTGACCACCGACTCCGAGGCGGGCGAGGCCGCGGCGGCACCGGACTCCTGGCGGCCGCCGCCGAGCCCGCCGCTGTCGTCGGCATGGACCTGGGCGTTGAAGTGCGCGCCGATCATTCCCCGCTCCGCGTGCTGGGCCGCGCGCAGGGACGGCGAACGGCGGGCATAGCGGTCCAGCACCGCTCGCAGCTCGGGCTGCTCGGCGGTCAGCTCGTTCCAGGCGGTGTTCGGCGGGGCGCCGTCCTCGATCGCCTGATCGAGTTTCGCCGCGAGGTGGGTGGTCCATCGATGCTCGAGCGCGAGCAGGACACCGTCGGGTCCGCCGAACAGCTTCTGTATGTCGGGCAGGTCGACGAACAGCCCGGGATCGCCCGGGTCGACCCGAGCCCGCTCCAAGACCAGCTGAAGCACGGCACCGCGTGCGTGAAAGTCATTCCAGGACACTGAACTCACCTCCGTATCTGTCGGTACCGCTGACGCTACGGAGTCCTCGAACCCGGATCGACATGCCAGGGTCGCGACTTCGTCTCCTACCGTGGGTGGAGACCGTGACCGCTCGTGGCACGATGCCGACGGCCGGATCAGCCCTTAGGCTGGCGGGGTGAAGGTGGTATCGGAGTACGTACACCGCCGCATAGCGGTGCTGCCCTATGACTACCCGCCCGCGATCCCGATCGCGAGCGATATCTGCCTGATCGCCGCCGCCACCGTCGCGGTCGCGCAGCGCGGAGCCCTCATCCCTCCCGGATGGGCGCTGCTCGGCGGGCTGATCGCGATGAGTGCCTGCCTGTGGCTCACGCTCGGCCTGCCGCTGCCCCACCCCCGGCTGGTGCCCGTCACCCTCATGGCCACCACCTTTGTCGGAACTGCACTGCTGCTGCTGGATCCGGTGCCCAACGACATCGCGCCGTTCATTCTCATCGTCGGAGTCGCCCAGGTCGCGGCGACCACCGGACCGAGGGTCAGCGTCACGTTTGCCGTCGCGGCGGTCGCGATGATCGCGGCCGCGGCCACCCTCGGCGATCTCGAAGGGATCCCGCCCTACGTCACCGGCGTGGTGCTCGGGTGGATGGTGGGTTTCGTACTCCAGACCCAGTTGCGCCTGCTGCAACGGGAGCGCGAAGCCGTGGCCCGCCGCGCCGAGCAGGCCGCGAGCGACGAACGGCGGCGCATCGCCCGCGAGGTTCACGACGTCATCGCGCATTCGTTGAGCATCACGCTGCTGCACCTGACCGGTGCCCGCCGAGCGCTCCAGGAGGATCGCGATGTCGACGAGGCGATCGAGGCCCTCACCGACGCTGAGCGCCTGGGGCGGCAGGCGATGGCCGACATCCGGCAAACCGTCGGCCTGCTCGACGCCGGACCGTCCAGGGTCGCACCAGAGCCGGACATCGCCGACATCCCGGAACTCGTTGCAGACTTCGTCCGCGCGGGCGTGCACGTCAAGTACGACCTGACCGGCAGTCCGGAGGCCGTGTCCGCGGCGACCGGTCTCGGCCTGTATCGGATCACCCAGGAATCGCTGGCCAACGTCGTCAAGCATGCGCCGGGCGAGACCGCGAAGGTCCGGCTCCGCGTGGCGGACGATGCGGTCGTCGTGTCGATCGTCAACGGCACCCACCGCGCGCCACGATCCGAGCCCGGCGCCGGCTCCGGCCTGAGGGGGATGCGACAGCGCGCCGAACTCCTGGGCGGCTCGTTGGTCGCGGGCCCGGACGCGAACGGGTGGTCGGTGCGCGCCGAGTTCCCGCTCGGGACCGAGATCCGCAACTGCATGCTCTCGCGCGGCATCCCCGGGCTCTCGTGACCGCGACGGACGTCAAGGTGCTCCTGGTCGACGACCAGGAATTGGTTCGCTCGGGACTGCGACGGATCCTGCGGCGCAAAGACGGCTTCATCATCGCGGGCGAGTGCGCCGATGGCGCCGAGGTACCCGCCGCGGTGGCGCTCCACTCTCCCGACGTCGTGGTGATGGATCTGCGGATGAAGCGGGTCGACGGCATCGAGGCGACGAGGCAGCTGCAATCGACCGATCGACCGCCGCCCGTGCTGGTGCTGACCACCTTCGACGACGATCATCTGCTCTCCGGCGCGTTGCGCGCGGGTGCCGCCGGCTTCATCCTCAAGGATTCGCCCGCCGAGGAACTCATTCGCGCCATTCGGACCATCGCCGAGGGCGGTGCCTGCCTCGACCCGGCGGTCACCGAGCGGGTCCTCGCCACCTACCGCACGTCCGCGCCGGTTCCCGGCAACAGCACCTCGACCCTCGACGATCTGACCGCACGCGAACTCGACGTGCTGACGTTGATCGGGCGCGGACACACCAACACGGAGATCGGTCGGGAGCTAGGGATTTCCGGGGTCACCGTGAAGAGTCACGTCGGTCACATCTTCCTCAAGCTCGGGCTTCGGGACCGGGCCGCGGCGATCGTGTACGCCTTCGACAACGGGATCGTCAGCCCGGGCAGCCGGTGACCCTGCGAACCAACGAAAAAACTCCGACCTCGAGTTGAACTCGAAGCCGGAGTTTCAGTAACCACTCATGGTGGCCAGGGCCGGGATCGAACCGGCGACCTTCCGCTTTTCAGGCGGACGCTCGTACCAACTGAGCTACCTGGCCGGGCGGCACCCGAACCGAATGCCTATCGCGCTGTGCCTAACCAACGGCACTTTGCGACCCTGACGGGACTCGAACCCGCGACCTCCGCCGTGACAGGGCGGCGCGCTAACCAACTGCGCCACAGGGCCTTGCAGAGTGTTGGTGTCAACAACACTCGATCTTACCGGTCGAACTGTACCCCCTACGGGATTCGAACCCGCGCTACCGCCTTGAAAGGGCGGCGTCCTAGGCCGCTAAACGAAGGGGGCCCCGCCGGATCTCTCCGGCAATTCCCTCAACGGCTTTCCGTTGGGAGCTGGGATAGCTTAAGACACTGATTCGGGAAAACTCAAATCGAATGGTCAGAGCCGGTTTCTGGCCCATTTTCGGGGGTTTCGGTACCGGTGTCGGCGCGCAGGTCCAGCCAACCGGTGCGATGCCAGCCCTCGAGCCACTCCTGCGACGCCATCGCCTCGAGCACGACCGCGAGCGCCTCCTCGAACCGTTCGGGCAGCGGCGTGCTGTCGGCGGTGAGGTCGAGCATGTAGCGCTGGCCGGCCAGCGCCGCGCCGAGGACGCGGGTGAACGTGCCGGGGTCGGCCCCCGGCCGGAGATGACCCTCGGTCTGTGCGCGCAGCACGAGTTCGTGCGCCGTCTGCCCCCACACCTGCGAACCACCGGACCGCACCTCGGCGTAGAACTCGGGCTCGACGATCAGCCGGAACTCCGCCTGGACGATGACGTCGTTGGCGAACCGCTCCGCCAGCTCCACGATGATCGAGTGCAGGACCTGGAACGGGTCGGCGTCGACGGCCTTCCAACGATCGTTGGTCTGCGTGTAGTGATCGAGCGCCGACGCGAGGACGGCCCGGGCCAGCTCTTCCTTCGACTCGAAGTGGAAGTACATCGCGCCCTTGGTGGCGTGCGACCCCTCCAGGATCGTGTTCACCGACGCGGCGGCATAGCCGCGGCGGGCGAACTCCACCGCAGCGGCTTCGACGATCGCCGCGCGCGTCCTACGTGCGCGTTCCTGTTGACGTGCCATGTGAGCCAGTCGCCTCCGAAAACCGTGCAGCTCTATCCCGTGCCCCGACAGGCCACCAGACGACCTCGTTGTCACCTTAGCCCTAATTTGGACCATTTCGGGGGAACCTCATGCGGATTCCACCTACCTGCGGGTAAGGTATCCAGACCGCAGAACACACCGAGTGGTACGATTCAGCCGGCTCGGGTGCGGCGCAGGGGGTGCGCACCCGAGCCGTTTGCGTTCGCGACACCGTGCGGCGGCGCCCCCGTTCACAGCCAGTCTCGGCGCTTGAAACTCAGCCACAACCCGAAGGCGAGCCCGACCAACAACACCGTGCTCAGCCAGAACCCCTCCGTCTGACCGAAACCGGGAAACGGGATGTTCTGCCCGAAATAGCCCGTCACCCCGGTGGGAATGGCGATGATCGCGGCCCATGCGGTGAGCTTCTTCATGATCTCGTTCAACGAATTACCTTGCATCGCAAGGTGGGTCGCGAGAATCGACTCGATGGTGTCGCGCAGCCCGTCGATTCGTTCGTGGCGCGCAGGGCATGGTCGTAGATGTCCTGGTAGTAGGGCGTCATCTCCGCGTCGAGCACGTGCGCGCCCTGCCGGAGCAGCGCACTGAAGGCCTCGTTCATCGGGAGCACCGACCGGGACAACTGCACCACCGCCTTGCGGAGCGTGAAGCTCTGCAACTGGACCGCGTTCCTCGACCGTCCCGCGCTCTGCGCGCCGTCCGAGATCAGCAACTCGTCCTCGAGCCCCTGGATCTCCTCGTCCAGGGCATCGAGTGCGACGAAATACCCGTCCACGATCTCGTCGAGAACCGTGTGCAGCAGGAAGCCGACACCGAAGCCCGCGAGGTCAGAGTTGTCGTCCCAGTCCTCGAGGATCGGATCGATCGCGAAACGGTCATCGGACCGGATGGTGATCAGCGCACGGTCGAGGATGAAGATCGAGATGTCGGTGGAACTGAGCCGACCGCCCTTCGCCTCGAAACGCACAGCGCGCGTATGCAACAGACTGTGATCGCGGAACCTGACGAGCCGGGGACGCTGATGTCCGGTGATCGCCCCCTCGACGGCCAACGGATGCAAGGCCACCTCGCCGCCGATCAGCGGGGACAGCGCGACGATATCGCCGACCGACGGGGCGAGCAGGTCGACCCAGATCAGCGCGTCCTCGTCCGACCGGTACGAGGCGATCTCGTCGAGTGGAAGATCCGAACCGACCAGCACCGCCTTCCGGTAGAGCCGGTTACGGACTTCGCACGACACCTGAACCGTGCCGATTCGCGGCTTCTCCATCAGCCCTCCCATGGCCTCCCCGCCATCATCGCGCACCCGGCCGGGAACGCGTGCCGACGCGGCCCTGATCGGCGCGGTCACCGTTGCCGGGGTCCTGTCCTCGCCGACGCGGCGAAGCCACTAGACTCCTGCACCGCGCCCCTATAGCTCAGTTGGTAGAGCTACGGACTTTTAATCCGCAGGTCGTAGGTTCGAGCCCTACTGGGGGCACCATCGGTCCCGCCAGGCGATCGCCTGGCGGGACCGTTTCGTCTCCGGCCCCGGCCGCGTTGCGGCCACCTCCGTCGACACGCCCAGGCCGCGTCAATGGCCTTCCGCGCCGGATTGGAGCATGCTCTCCCAATGGAACACATGGTCGACCCCCCGGTCGCGCTCTTCAGCCACCCCGACAACACCAGCCTCACCGCCTCGGTCTCGACGCCGAGTTCTGCGCCCGCACCGCAGCCCCTGTTCAGCAGCCCGTCGAGCGGAAATGCCGGCCTGGACTGAGTTCCTCCCGAATCCGATTCGTGGCTCGACACCCACCCACCGCGGGTCCAGAATGGGGACACCGGAAGCGAGTGACGTCACGCTCCGATCCCCGAAGCCGGTGAGCGTGGCGGCGCACCATCAGGGAGGCTGCCATGAGCGATTCCGAACACGTCCGCGAGGTACGCCGCGACATGGTCGTCGTCGCGACCGGAATCGCCCTCGTGCTGCTGAGCATGTGGGTGCCGGATCGGGGTTACCGGCAGATCACCGGCGCCATCCTCATCCTCGGTCTGCTCGCCTACTCCGTCGGCCTGTGGGCCATGTCCACCGAATCGCGGTCGAGCCATTGGGGTCTCATCGCACTCGGGCTCTTCCTGCTCGCCACACCGCTGGCGATGGACTTCCCCAACGGCACGACCGCGGCGGCGATCGTGTCCGTTGCCGCTGGGGCGATCGTCACGGCTGCGGGCGCGCTCGGCCTGGCGGCGAAACAGCAGACCAGCCCGCCCCTCACGCGGGCGCGTCAGCGCGTCTGACCTCGGGCGCCCGCAGCATCAACAGCGAGAGCCAGATGGCGGCCAGCAGCAGCGCACCGACATAGGCCACGGTCGCCGTCCATCCGCCCCACCCGAAGGCGAGGCCGGCGCCTGCGGCGGCCAGGCTCGAGCCGAGGTAGTAGGCGCACAGGTACAGCGATGACGCCTCCGCACGGTGCTCGGTGGCGAGTGCACCCACCCAGCCACTCGCCACCGAGTGCGCCGCGAAGAACCCTCCGGTGAACAGCAGCATGCCGACCAACACCAGCGCGAGAACGTCCGGCAGCGTCACCACCAGGCCGACCGCGCTCACACATACCGCTGCCAGGAGCACCCATCGCCTGCCGACCAGGTCGCCCAGCCGACCGGCCACCGCGGCCGTGACCGTCCCCGAGAGGTAGAGCAGGAAGACCGCGCCGACCGCGGCCTCCGTCAGATCGAACGGCGGGGCCAGCAGCCGAAAACCGAGGAAATTGTAGGCGGAGACGAAACCGCCCATCAGGATGAAACCGAGCGCGAACAGCACCCTGAGATCCCGGTTACGAAGGTGCAGAAAGAGATTGGCCGTGACGGTCCCCCAGCTCACCCGCTTCGGCCGAAAGAAACGCGACCCCGGCAATGTCTTGGTCATCACCACCGCCAGCAGCACCGCCGCCACCGCGGATGCCTCCATCGCCCATCGCCACGTGCTCATGTCGAGCACCGTGGACGGGATCAGCCTGCCCAGGAGTCCGCCGATCGTGGTTCCGGCGACGTACCGGCCCATCGCGGCACCCAGATCCCTGCCGTGCACCTCTTCCGCGAGATACGCCATCGCAACGGCCGGGATCCCAGCCAGGGCCAGCCCCTGGACCACGCGCCCGACGAGTAGCCATTCGATCGTCGGGCTGAGGGGCAGCACCAATCCCACCGCGCAGGACAGCACGGCCGACCACACCATCACCCTGGTGCGTCCGAACCGCTCGGAGAGCACGCTCGCCGGGATGACGGCCAGCGCGAGCATGCCGGTGGTCACCGAGACCGCGAGCGCGGCCGTGCCGGGCGGCACCCCGAAATCCTGTGCCAGCGCGGGCAGCAGCGCCTGCGTCGAGTACATCGAGACGAAGGTGGTCAGTCCGGCCGCGAACAGGGCGAGCGTGATCCGGGTATAGCCGGGCGTTCCGCGCCGGTGCGGTGCGTCCTGCCGCGTGAGTGTCGTCGTCATAGTCATCGAATGGCCTCCGAAGTCCATCCTGACCGACCTGCACTTATCGACATAATGAGAGTTTTCGGTGTTCTATATGCAGAGAAGACATATGTAGTCGCCAACGGATCGGGACCGACATGCTCTCCACCGACCTGAAATGGTTCGTGGTCCTCGCCGAGGAGGGCCAGGTGACCTCCGCGGCCGACCTATTGCGACTGTCCCAACCGACATTGTCGCGACGGTTGGCCCGGCTCGAGCGACAGCTCGGCGTCGAGCTGTTCGACCGCCACGGACGCCGCCTCCGCCTCAACCAGCACGGCCGGTTGATGTTCGAGCACGCCTCGCGCGCGCTGACCGAACTCACGAACGCCGAGGAGCGGATCGCCACGATGATCAGTCCCACGGCAGGCACCGTGCGACTCGACTTCCTGCATTCGTTCGGCACCTGGCTGGTCCCCGACCTGATCCGGGGCTTCCGCGCCGAGGCGCCGCAGATCCGGTTCGCGCTGCACCAGGACGCCGCCGGGCTCCTCGGCGAACGGGTCCGGTCCGGTCACGCCGACCTGGCCGTGGTCTCGCCCCGACCGGACGCGACCGACCTGCAGTGGCTGCTGCTGAGCCGTCAGCCCCTCGCGCTCGCGGTTCCCGCCGGGCATCGCCTGGCCGGCCGGGCGGCCATCGACCTCGGCGACGCCGCGGACGAGCCCTTCATCGCCATGCATCCCGATTTCGGCATGCGACGGCTGCTCGACGAGGCCGCAGAGGGGGCCGGGTTCACGCCCGAGATCGTCTTCGAGAGCAGTGAACTCGCCACGGCGACGGGACTGGTGTCCGCCGGGCTCGGGGTGGCGCTGGTCCCGGTCGCGCGGGCGGCCCGCTGGCCCGACGGGATCGTGATCATCCCCATCCGCGGCGCGCGTGCGGCGCGCGAGATCGGGATGATCTGGGCACCGGACCGCCACATGACCCCACCGGTCCGGCGCTTCCGCGACTTCGTGGCCCGCCGGACCTGAGTCGGGGGGTCAGCCCTGCTCGTCCGGGCCCGGCACGGCTTCCGCGTCCGCCGCGACCGCCTCTCGGCGCACCCTTTCCTCCTCGCGCATCCTGGCGAGCTCGGCGCCTCGGCGTCGATAGGACACGCTGCGCGCGACGAACACCGCGAAAGCCAGTACCCCGATGATCGCGCCGACCAGCGACGCGCCCCGGAATCCGGGCGCATCCACGTCGAGGATCCGCTCCCCCGCATGCGCGGCGGTGTTCCCCCCGAACACCACTGTCAGCGTCAGCAAATTCGGTAGCGCCGCAACGATTCCCAGGGTCACCGCCACCACCTGCACCACGCGACTGTGCTTTCGGCCGCGGACCCGCCAGGCCAGGAAGAACAGCAACAGCGGCACCACCGTGCACAGCACGCCGTACATCAGCCCCCAGGCGATGCCCCTCGTGAAGCTGCCCGACGACAACGCCCCGGCCTGCTGCGCCCACCATCTCGGCAGGAAGGCGGCCAGGATGAAGTACGTGACCACCAGGACGACAGCGAGAACCAGCCCGGCGATCACCTTCCTGGCCCAGCCGGGCAGACCTTGTTTCCCTGCGGGCACCGCACCGGTGGTCGCGTTCTCCTCGCTCATCTCGCACCGTCCTCCTCGAGCACCCGGCGCGCGAGCGTCTTCGGCGCCACCAAGATGAAGCTGGTCCGGACCCACTCGCGCAGTTGCGCCCAGCGCTCCCCGTCCGCATCGGTTTCGACGTCGAGCGCCACCCACCCGTGCCTGCCCAGGCCGTAACCGGACGGACTCGCCCCGGGTTCGGTGGCGACCACCGCGGCGGCCTCGTCCTTCGTCAGCTTGAACGAGAGATGCTCGGCCGTGTTGTCACTGAACACGAAGTTCTTGCCCCGCACCCGGAAGGTGGGGTGGTCGCCCCACGCGGCCACATCGACCCGCTCGGCTTCCGGGAGATCGGCGATGATCTCCTCGAGACGTCGCATGTTGTCGCCCATGGCGTGAATCCTGCTCGCATCGCTCGGGTTCCGCCAGCGGCGGACCGCACGTGTTGTTACCGTGGGTGTAGCACGCGTGACACCCGATCCGATGCGAGGGAGAGCGCCATGCGAACCTGGGTCCACTTCGTCCTGCTGCTGTGCGGGATCGCGGTCGGCATCGGCGCCTTCCTGCCGATCATGCAGGACGTCACGCCCACCGATGTCGGGATCGACGATCTCCGAAACGGTTTCCCTGCCGGCTGGGCACTCGAGCAACTCGGCGATCAGTCGGTGGCGTTCTACAAGTCGATGGCGATGCTGCTGGTGATCTCGGCGGCACTCATCCTGCTCAGCGCGCTCGTCGGCTCGAGGGCGCTCGGCTGGGTCGGCATCGTCGTCGGCGTGATCACCTTGGCCGCGTTCTTCTTTCGGGTAAATGAACGCTTCGGCGACGAATTCCGCGACCATGCATCGAACCTGCTGAGCAATCAGATGGGGCTCAATCTCGTTGCCGGCGGGCTCGTCGTGGCGCTGTTCGCATGCCTCGTGCCGCGCGAAAAGGCCTCCGCGACCGGCTGAATCGACGCGCCGGTCCGCGCGGCGATCCTCCCAACCTGCCGAAACGGTCACTAGTGTCGGACGCACCCGGACGCTCGAGAAAAGAGCGTCCACGAAAAGGCGGGCACCCATGGCATCACTTGACGACCTTCTGTCCCAGATCCCGATCAGCCAGATCGCTGCCAAGCTCGGGGTCGACGAGGAGACCGCGACCGCGGCCGTGAAGACGGCCATTCCGACCCTGGTCGGCGGCCTCGAGGCGAACGCCCAGGACCCGGCGGGTGCCGCATCGCTGGAAACCGCCCTCGCTCAGCACTCCGATCCGGCCCTGCTCACCGGCGGCGTCGACATCGACCAGGTCGACGAGGCCGACGGCGAGAAGATCGTCAACAACGTGTTCGGTGACAACAAGAACCAGGTGATCAGCGCGCTCGGCAACACGGGCGGCGCCGGTGACAGCAACCTCGTCGGCAAGCTGCTCCCGATCCTGGCCCCCATCGTGCTGGCGTTCATCGCCAAGCAGTTCTCCGGCGGCGGCGCGGCGGCGCCCACACAGGCCCAGTCCGGCGGCGGCATCGGTGACCTGCTCGGCGGCCTGCTCGGCGGCGGCGGACAGTCGGCGGGCGGCCTCGGAAACGTCCTCGGCAGCCTCCTCGGCGGCGCGGCGGGTGGCGGCGCGGCCGGCGGCCTCGGCGACCTGCTCGGCGGCCTGCTCGGCGGCGGGCGCAAGTAGTCCGCACGCACGAATCCCTCCAGAACTGGCGGCGTCCCGAATCGGGGACGCCGCCAGTTCCGTGCGCGGAGAAAGTACGCGCGACATCCCTTCCGAGCAGGGCTGTAACGGAAAGCCGGAGGGGGCCGATGACCCGGACGGGGTGTCCCATACCCGGTGGTAATTCCCAGGCTGTGAGCATTTCAAACGATTCACAACGTGGTTACGGTCCCGTAGGCTACGTTGAGCCGATTTCAGACAACACTTGGAGGGCATGCGTATGGCCAGGGATCTGACCCAACTCGAACTGCTTCAGGAGCTGGCGCAGGTTGCTGAGGAGAACGTGAATCGCCACATCTCCATGGCCAAGGAATGGCACCCCCACGATTACGTCCCGTGGGACGAGGGCCGCAACTTCGCCGCCATGGGTGGCGACGACTGGGACATCGAGCAGTCTCAGCTCGACGAGGTCGCGCGCGCGGCCATGATCACCAACCTGCTCACCGAGGACAACCTGCCGTCCTACCACCGTGAGATCGCCGAGAACTTCTCGATGGACCACGCCTGGGGCACCTGGGTCGGTCGCTGGACCGCCGAGGAGAACCGGCACGGCATCGTGATGCGCGATTACCTCGTCGTGACCCGCGCCGTCGACCCCGTCGAGCTCGAGCGCTTCCGCATGGAGCACATGACCAACGGCTACTCCTCGCTGCCCGACGGCGGCGCCGCCGGGCTGCTGCACTCCGTCGCTTACGTGACCTTCCAGGAACTCGCGACCCGCGTCTCGCACCGCAACACCGGCAAGGCCTGCAACGAGCCCGTCGCCGACAAGATGCTGCAGCGCATCGCCGCGGACGAGAACCTGCACATGATCTTCTACCGCAACATCTGCAGCGCGGCCCTTGACCTGGCGCCCGATCAGGCGCTGCGATCGATCAACACGATCGTCCAGAACTTCCAGATGCCAGGGGCGGGCATGCCCAACTTCCGCCGCAACGGCGTCCTGATGGCCAAGCACGGGATCTACGACCTCCGCCAGCACCTCGAGGAGGTGGTGATGCCGGTGCTCCGCAAGTGGAACATCTTCGACCGCACCGACTTCACCGCCGAGGGCGAGCAGACCCGCGAGGACCTCGCCAAGTTCCTCGAGAACCTCGACGCACAGGCCACCAAGTTCGAGGAGCAGCGCGACCGCATGCTGGCCCGCGAGGCCGCCAAGCGCGAGCAGCAGGCTTCCTGAGCGGAGCCCGCGCAGCGAACACCGGCGCTGACAGCGCCAGCTATTCTGTGCCCGGTACCGAAACAGGTACCGGGCACAGCCCTTTCTATCGAGGTATCGAATGTCATCACCCGCCGGCCAGCACCTCCGAATCGGCTCATTGGAGCTGCGCAGCCCCGTCGTGCTCGCCCCGATGGCCGGCATCACGAACGTGGCGTTCCGCACCCTGTGCCGTGAGCTGGAGCTCGCCCGCTCGGGCAGCACCTCCGGGCTGTACGTCTGCGAGATGGTGACCGCGCGGGCGCTGGTCGAGCGCCAGCCCGCGACCCTGCACATGACCACCTTCGGGCCCACCGAGACGCCACGGTCGCTGCAGCTGTACACCGTGGACCCGGCGACCACCTACGCCGCCGCGAAGATGATCGTCGACGAGAACATGGCCGACCACATCGACATGAACTTCGGCTGCCCGGTTCCCAAGGTGACCAGCAAGGGCGGCGGCGCGGCGCTGCCGTACAAGCGCACCCTGTTCGGTCAGATCGTCGCGGCCGCGGTCCGCGCGACCGAGGGCACCGACATCCCGGTCACCGTGAAGTTCCGGGTCGGCATCGACGACGAGCACCACACCCACCTGGATGCCGGGCGCATCGCCGCCGGCGAGGGCGCGGCCGCGGTGGCCCTGCACGCGCGCACCGCCGCCCAGCGGTATTCGGGCACCGCGGACTGGAACGAGATCGCCCGGCTCAAGGAGCACGTCACAGACGTCCCGGTCCTCGGCAACGGCGACATCTTCGCCGCAGAGGACGCGGTCCGGATGATGGCGGAGACCGGCTGCGACGGCGTCGTCGTCGGCCGCGGCTGCCTCGGCAGGCCGTGGCTGTTCGCCGAGCTGAGCGCCGCACTCGCGGGCACCCCCGAGCCGACCCCGCCCAACCTCGGCGAGGTCGCGTCCATCATCCGACGGCATGCCGAACTCCTGGCGGACCACCACGGCGAGGACAAGGGCCTGCGCGAGCTGCGCAAGCACGTCGCCTGGTATCTCCGCGGCTTCCCCGCCGGATCGGAGATGCGGGTGGCGATGGCCATGGTGTCCACCCTCACCGAGCTCGACGACCTCCTCGCCCAGCTCGACCCGACGGTGCCCTTCCCCAAGGACGCCGAGGGTCCGCGCGGCCGCCAGGGGTCGCCCGGCAAGGTCTCCCTGCCCGAGGGTTGGCTCGACGATCCGGAGGACTGCCTGGTCCCGGCGGGCGCCGACCTGATGCACTCGGGCGGCTGACCAGTGACCTCTGGTCGCTCTCGAGCCTGAGTGGAACCAGCGGTCCCGATAAGTATCATGTTGTGACCGTCCGGTGCGGCGGTGGATGCAAACGTGAGAGGCAGGGTTCAAGTAGGTGAGCGACGATCAGACTCCGGGCCAAGTGCCTGAAGGTCGCGCTCCCTGGGAACGACCGCTCTCGCACGTGAGCAGGCCCCAGTACCGTCCCGAATCACAGCAGCCTCCCGGACCTCCCGGCCCTCCCGACCAGCAGCGGACCGACAGCGGCCGGATCGGTCGCAGGCACGCCGAACCCGGCGAGCACACCGAGCGGATCTCCGTCTCCGACCTGGTGAACCGCGACAGCCCGCCGCCGGCTGACAGCGGCCGGATGAAGACTCCCGCGGTGTCGCCGCTGCCACCCGCCCGTCCGCGGCAGGATCCGGTGCCCGACCCGCCGCCCGCGCCGACCACCGGCTGGCTGCGCCGGGCGGAGCCCGAACACGTCGGTCCCGCCGCGGGTGACCCTGTCCGCGTCGGCGCGCCCGGCGAAACCCGGCTCGCCGCGAGCAAGAGCCGCAAGCAGAGGCGGTGGCGGGTGCTCGGCCGCAGCGCGGTCGCGGTGGCCGCGGCGGCCTCCGTGGGGATCACCGGTGTCGCGTGGGGCTACCTGCGCAACACCGACAACGGTTTCAGCCAGGTGGCCGCGCTCGACCTCGACAGCACCGACGTCGTCGACCCGGGTGGGCAGACCGGCGACGAGACCTACCTGATCGTCGGCACCGACACCAGGGCGGGCGCGAACGGCGGCGTGGGCGCCGGTTCGGTCGAAGACGCCGAGGGTGCCCGCGCGGACACCGTGATCCTGGTCAACATCCCGGCGGACCGCAGCCGGGTCGTCGCGGTGTCGTTCCCCCGCGACCTGGACATCGCTCGGCCCAGTTGCGCGGACTGGAACAGCGACACGGGCCAGTATTCGACCGAGATGAATCCCGCGGCGGACAACGACAAGCTCAACTCGGCCTACGCGTTCGGCGGGCCGAAGTGCCTGGTCAAGGTGATCCAGAAGATGTCAGGCCTCAAGATCGGCCACTTCGTGGCCATGGACTTCTCCGGATTCGAGTCGATGGTCAACCAGGTCGGCGGGGTGGAGGTCTGCACGACCACACCCCTGGTCGACGGGGAACTCGGAACGGTTCTGCCGAATGCGGGCAAGCAGACGATCGACGGCGCCACCGCGCTGAATTACGTGCGGGCGCGCAAGGTCGAGGCCGAGGGCAACGGGGACTACGGCCGGATCAAGCGCCAGCAGATGTTCCTCTCCTCACTGCTGCGCGGGGCGCTGTCGAACAAGGTGCTGTTCGACCCGGGCAAGCTCAACGGCTTCATCAACGCCTTCACCCGCGACACCTTCGTCCAGAACATCGACACCAAGTCGCTCGTGATGCTGGGCAGGTCGCTGCAAAACGTGGATGCGGGCGCTGTCACGTTCCTCACTGTCCCCACCGCGGGCACCAACGAGCTGGGCAACGAGATCCCCCGCCAGGACGACATCGACGCGATCTTCCAGGCGATCATCGACGACGAGCCCCTACCGGGCGAGGAGCGCAAGGACCCGGCTCCCTCCTCCGCGCACGCGGCCCCGAAGCCCGCCGCACCCGCGCCGCCCGCGCTCGAGGCGGTCAGCCCGATGGACGTTTCGCTGCAGGTGTCCAACGGGTCCGGTGTCACCGGGCTCGCCGCCACCGCCTCCGACGATCTCGGCGCGTACGGATTCCAGATCTACAGCGTCGGGAACTACAGCGGCACCAGCACGAACACGCTGGTCCGCTACTCGCCCGGGCTCGAGGCGGAGGCCGCTACGGTGGCGTCCTCGCTGCCCGGCGCGGTGCTACAAGAGTCCTCCGATCTCGGCGGCATCGTCGAGGTGGTGCTCGGGTCGAGCTTCTCCGGGAAGGTGGCCCCGCCGAAGTCCGTCGGCGCCGCCCTGACCCCGACCATGGCCCCGAAGAACTCCTCCGCGAGCGGCGCCGCGGCCGACGCCCTGCCCGCTGATCTGGCGTTCACCAATGCGGCAGACGATTCCTGCGCCTGACCGGCTTTTACCGCCCTGACGTGCACCGTCATTCATGCCGCGTTAACCCAATGACCGTGACTTGGTATCCCACACACCGTAGGCTTTGATTCCATGCGCGTGGCTTACAACGAACAGATGACCGAGCTCGCCGACATGCTCGGCGAGATGGCGGGCCTGGCGGGCGCGGCCATGGAGCGGGCGACCCAGTCGCTGCTCCAGGCCGACCTCTCGCTGGCCGAACAGGTCATCAGCGATCACGACCAGATCACCGAACTCAGCGTCGCATGCGAGGAGCGGGCGTTCGCCCTGCTCGCGCTGCAGGCGCCGGTCGCAGGGGATCTCCGGTCCGTGGTCAGCGGAATCCAGATCGTCGCGGACATCGACCGGATGGGGGCGCTGGCGCTGCACGTCGCCAAGATCGCTCGCCGCCGACATCCGAACCATGTGCTGCCCGAGGAGGTCAACGGCTACTTCGCCGAGATGGGCCGGATCGCGGTCGCCCTCGGCGCAGGCGCGCGTGAGGTCCTCGAGACCCGCGACCCCGAGCGGGCCGCGAAGCTCCGCGAGGAGGACGACGCGATGGACGATCTGCACCGCCACCTCTTCAGCGTGCTGATGGACCGGGAGTGGAAGCACGGCGTGGCCGCGGCCGTCGACGTGACCCTGCTTGGCCGGTTCTACGAGCGCTTCGCCGATCACGCGGTCGAGGTCGCCCGCCGCGTCATCTTCCTGGTCACCGGCAAGATGCCCGTCGACCCCGAAGAGACCACCTCGCTGGAATCCTGACCACACGACCACGACGCCCCGACCGGATCACCGGTCGGGGCGTTCTCGTATCGGCAGGCACCGAAAAGCGAACGGGCCGTTTCCGGGGCATCGCCCGAGAGCGATACCCGAAAACGGCCCGTTCGACGAGGGCTGTCTAGCCGAAGCGACCGGAGATGTAATCCTCGGTGGCCTTCTGCGTCGGGTTCGAGAAGATCTTCTCGGTGTCGTCGATCTCGACGAGCCGGCCGGGCTTGCCGGTGGCCTCGAGATTGAAGAACGCGGTCTGATCGCTGACCCGGGCGGCCTGCTGCATGTTGTGCGTGACGATCACGATGGTGAAGTCCTTCTTCAGCTCCGTGATCAGGTCCTCGATGGCCAGCGTCGAGATCGGGTCGAGCGCCGAACACGGCTCGTCCATGAGCAGCACGTCGGGCGAGACCGCGATCGCGCGGGCGATGCACAGACGCTGCTGCTGGCCGCCGGAGAGCCCGCCACCGGGCTTGTCGAGGCGGTCCTTGACCTCGTTCCACAAGTTGGCGCCGCGCAGTGACTGCTCGGCGACCTCGTCGAGCTGCTTCTTGTTGCGCACGCCCTGTAGCTTCAGCCCGGCCACCACGTTGTCGCGAATCGACATGGTGGGGAACGGGTTCGGACGCTGGAACACCATGCCGATGGTGCGGCGGACGCCGACCGGGTCGACCTGCGAGCCGTAGATGTCCTCGCCGTCGAGCAGGATGGCGCCCTCGACGCGGGCACCGGGGGTGACCTCGTGCATGCGGTTGAGCGAGCGCAGCACCGTGGACTTTCCGCAGCCGGAGGGGCCGATGAACGCGGTCACATTGCGCGGGGGCACGGACAGACCCACATCCGCGACGGCGTGGAACTTGCCGTAGTAGATGTTGACGTCCTTGAGATCAAGACGCTTGGCCATGGTGGCTCCCTCGGGGTTGTGTGAGCGTGGTGGTCGTCATGGGGTCACTTGCTCCGGACCCGGGAGAGGTGACCGATCGCCTTTGCCGCGATGTTCAGCACCGCGATCAGCATGATCAGCGTGAGCGCCGCGCCCCAGATACGGCTGGCACCCGCGTCGGTCGGGTTGTTCATCTCGGCGACCATGACGCCGGGCAGCGACCCCATCTCGCCGTTGAACATGTCGAAGTTGATGAAGGGCGCGTAGCCGACCAGGATCAGCAGCGGCGCGGTCTCACCGAGCACACGGGCCAGGGCCAGCATGACGCCGGTGATGATGCCCGGCAGCGCGGTGGGGACGACGATCCGCATGATCGTCTTCCACTTCGGCACGCCGAGCGCGTAGGAGGCCTCGCGCAGGTCCTGCGGCACGATGCGGAGCATCTCCTCGGTGCTGCGGACGACGACGGGGACCATCAGCAGGACCAGGGCCAGGGACACCGCGAACGCCGACTTGGGGAAGCCGAAGGTCGCGATCCACAGCGCGTAGATGAACAGCGCGGCCACGATGGACGGGACACCGCTGAGGATGTCGACCATGAACGTGGTCAGCCGGCCGAGCTTGGACGGGCCCGCGTACTCCACCAGGTAGATGGCGACGAACAGTCCGAGTGGGATCGACAGCACCGCGCACACCAGTCCCTGGATCAGGGTTCCGATCAGGGCGTGGTAGATGCCGCCGCCGGTGGCGGACGCGGACAGGCCGCTGAACGAGTTGGTGAACCAGGTCGCGCTGGCCATGGCGGGAAAGCCGCGGACGATCACCGTATAGAGCACCCACACCAGCGGCACCAGCGCGACCAGCACCGCGAGGGTCACGAGCACCGCCGCCGTCAGATCGGCGAAGCGTCGCCGCTTGCTGACCCCCTGGAAGGTCGGCTTCTTGACGGGTCGATCGAGGGTCACCGTCATGTCAGGCCCTCTTTCCGGCGATCGCGGCGCGGGCCGCTGCGTTGACCACGAAGGTCAGGATGAACAGCACCAGTCCGACCGCGATGTAGGCGCCGGCCTGGATCTCGTTGTTGAACTCGGCGTAACCGAGCGCGATCTTCGAGGCGATCGTGGAGCCGCTGTCGAACAGCGACCATCCGAACGCCTTCGAGGTGGTGCGCAGGATCATGTAGAGCGCCATCGTCTCGCCGAGCGCCCGGCCGAGGCCGAGCATGGAACCGCTGATGTAGCCGGACTTTCCGAACGGGATGACGGTGGTCTTGACGACCTCCCACTTGGTGGCGCCGAGCGCCAGCGCCGCCTCGATCTGGGAGGTCGGGGTCTGCACGAAGACCTCGCGGGTGACCGCGGTGATAATCGGCAGGATCATCACCGCGAGCACGATGCCCGCGGTGAAGATCGTGCCGCCGCCCGCGATCGAGCCGGAGCCGGTGGCGAACAACGGGATCCAGGACAGGTTCTCGTTGAGCCAGACGGCCAGCGGCTTGATGGCGGGGGCGAAGATCAGCAGGCCCCACAGGCCGTACACGATGGACGGCACGGCGGCCAGCAGGTCGATCACGTACGCCAGCGGCCGCGCGAGCCGCTTCGGCGAGTACTCGGTGAGGAAGATCGCGATGCCGAGCGCCACCGGCATGGCCAGCACCAGGGCGAACAACGACACCAGCACGGTGACCTGGAACAGGTCAAGGACACCGAACGCCATGTTGTTGATGTCCTGCGTGACCCACTCGGAACTGGTGAGGAAGTTGACCTCGTTGCGGGCGAGTGCGGGCACCGCCCGCCACACCAGGAACGCACCGATCGCGCCGATCAGCACCGAGATGAACACGGCCGAGCCGGTCGCCATCGAGGTGAAGACCCGGTCACCCGGGCGCGTCACCGTCTTGGACGGGGCTGCGGTTGTTGGAGTGATCGGTGCCTCCGGTGTTCCGAGCGGACCCCCCACCCCCGCCCCGGCGTCACCGGGGTCGGGGGTGCGAGGTGCCGATTGGGTGGGCGCGTCGCTCATCTGCGCTCGCAATCTTCTTCGTCGAATATAGAGCCTGGACCGGTCGGAAGACTCAGCCGATGGCCGAGATGGACGCGTTCAGCTTGTCCTTGACCGTGGCGGGCAGCGGCACGTAGCCCTGCGCGGACAGCTCGGCCTGGCCCTCGTTGGCCGCGCTGGTCAGGAACGACTTGACGGCCGCGGAGGTGTCGGCGTCGTAGCCCTTGGAGCACACGATCTCGTAGGTCGCCAGGACCAGCGGGTACGCGCCGGCCTCGGTGGTGCCGTAGATCGACTTCAGGTCCAGCGTGAGGTCGCCGACGCCCTCGGTCTTGAAGGCGGCGCCGCTGATGGCCTTGGCGGCCGAGTCCTCGGTCAGCGCAACCGCGCCCGCGCCGCTGTCGATCTGGGCTGCCTTGAGCTTGTTCTGGTCCGCGAAGGACTTCTCGACGTAGGTGATCGAGCCGGGCGCGCCTGCGACGGCCTGCGCGACGCCTGCCGAACCCTTCGCACCCTCACCGATGCCGCCGACGAAGTCGGAGCCTGCGCCCTGGGTCCACGCGCCCTTCGAGGCGGTGGTCAGGTACTGCTGGAAGTTGTCGGTGGTGCCCGAGGAGTCGGAGCGGACGATCACGGTGATGTCCTGGTCCGGGAGGGTGGCACCGCTGTTGAGCGCGGCGATGGCCGGGTCGTTCCACTTCTTGATGCCACCGTTGAAGATCTTCGCGATGACCTCGCCGTTGAGCGTCAGGTTGTCGACGCCGTCGATGTTGTAGGCGAGGGCGACCGGACCGAAGACCAGCGGCAGGTTCCAGGCGTCGTTGCCCGCGCAACGCTCCTTGGCCGCGGCGGCCTGCTCGGCCTTGATGGCGGAGTCGGAGCCGGCGAAGTCGATCTGCTTGGCGATGAACTGGGTGCGCCCGTCACCCGAACCGCTGGGGTTGTAGGCGACGTTGACGGTCTTGCCCTTGTCCTTGCACACCGCGATGTACGTGGAGGTGAAGGCGTCCATCGCGTTCTTCTGCGCGGAGGAACCGGCCGCGGACAGCGTGTCCTTGCCCTCGCAGGCGGCGTTCGAGGCGGAGGTGTCCACCGTCGTGCCCGAGGCGGAGTTGTCGTCGCTGCCGCACGCGGTCAGGGCCATGGCACCTGCGGCCAGCACACCGAACATCGCAGCACTGCGCTTGAGGTTCACGCTATTTCCTCCGGGAGGCTCAACTTCACGCCCGTGTCGGGCGGTGTTCCGTGGCGCAGTCCGCATCAGCGCTGCACCAGGCAGCACGGCGCCGCCCAACGAGAAAGGTAGGGGCAGGTGGTGGACAGAGCGTCCCAGAATGGTGAACGGAGGGTGAACTCATGACCGGGTGAGGCGGATCTCACCCTTGGCCACGGCGAACAGGCCCTCAGGCGTAGGCGACATCCACGTGGAACCGCTCGAATCCGAGCCGTTCGTAGGTGTGCAGGGCGGCGACGTTGTCCGCCTCGGTGTACAGCAGCACGGTCCCCAGCCCACGATCGCGCAGATACCGGAGACCCGCGACGGTGAGCAGCCGGCCGAGGCCCCTGCCCTGCGCCGCCGGGTCGACCGCCACCACGTACACCTCGCCGAGCTCGCCCGATTCGGACGTCGCCGGGTGCACCTTGGTCCAGTGGAATCCCAGGACGGCGCCGGTCCCCGCATCGGCCGCGATGAACAGACCCTCGGGGTCGAACCAGGATTCGGCGCGGCGCTCGGCGATCTCCCGTTCGGTCCAGGACCCCTGCTCGGGATGCCAGTCGAAGGCCGCGGCGTTGACGCGCAGCAACTCGGCGTCGTCCTCCGCCCCCGCATAGGTCCGCAGGATCACGCCGTCGGGCACCGCGACGTCCGGCAACTCCGGCCGGTCCAACGGCCTGCGCAGCTGCAGCAGCTCGCGGACGGGACTCAGACCGAGGTGCGCGGCGACGGCACGGGCGGCGGGCAGGTCTCCGTGGGCCCAGAACCGGGTGCCCTCGCCGCCCTGTGCCAGGGCCTCCCTGACCAGGCCACGACCGATCCCGATACCCCGATGCGCCGGGTCGACGGCGACCTCCACCATCGCCGGATGCTCTCCGTGCGGCGGCTCGAGGCTCGCGTAACCGACGATCGAATCGTCGAGCGTCCACAGCAGATGCCGCGACGACTCCGATTTACCCACGACGTGGTGCACGGCCTGCTCGGAGAGCGGCGCGGTCCCGTCGGCCGCGAGCGCCCGGTCCAGCACACCGTGCACCTGCGCGACCTGGTCCTCGTCGAGCAGATAGAACCAGCTCCTGGCCGCCTCTGGCATCTACAGGACCGTCCCGTTCGCCGGGGTCAGCTCCGAATCGTCGACCGCGCCGCCGTCGTCATCGCCACCGTCGTCGACGGGCTGCGGCGCGGCGCCGGACTTGCGGCTGGGCCGGACGGCCTTGTAGCCGACGTTGCGCACCGTACCGATGAGGGCCTCGTATTCGGGGCCGAGCTTGGCGCGGAGCCGTCGGACGTGCACGTCCACCGTGCGGGTGCCGCCGAAGAAGTCGTAACCCCAGACCTCCTGCAGCAGCTGTGCGCGGGTGAACACCCGGCCCGCGTGCTGCGCGAGGTACTTGAGGAGCTCGAACTCCTTGTAGGTGAGGTCGAGCGGGCGACCGCGGAGCCGGGCCGTGTAGGTGCCCTCGTCGATGACCAACTCGCCGAGCGTGATCTTGCCGGAGCTCTCCGCGCTGGCGACGCCGCCGCTGCGCCCCACCAGGAGCCGCAGCCGGGCGTCGAGCTCGGCGGGGCCGGTGCCGGGCAGCAGGATGTCGTCGAGACCCCAGTCGGCGTTCACCGCGACCAGGCCGCCCTCGGTGAGGACCGCGACGACGGGAACCGCGGATCCGGTGCTGCCGAGCAGGCGGCACAGGCCGCGCGCGGCCGCCAGATCGGTCCGGGCATCGACCAGCGCGATGTCGGCGGATCCGGCCTCGAGCAGCGAGGCGACCTCGGTCGGGGCCGGTCGCACGGTATGTGCCAGGAGCGCAAGTGAAGGCAGCACCGACTCAGGGTGTGGGTCCGAGGTCAGCAGGAGCAGCTCCACGCGGCCTCCCCTTCTCGCCGTTTCATGTGCCCGGGCACGGCCGACAGTGACGCGATACTCGAACAGACTAACGTGCCGCGCCCGGTGGGCACCCCACACAGCCCCGTTCGGGTCAGCAACAATGGTGCGGTGCGGAAACTGATTCTCAGCCTCGTGTTGTTGTTGGCGCTCGCGGTGGTCGTCGACTTCGGCGCGGCCGCCTACTCCGAGTATCGGGTCTCACGGAGCCTGCGCGAGGGCGGTGAGCTCAATTCGGACCCCGACGTGACCATCGGCGGCTTCCCCTTCCTCACCCAGGCAGTGGACGGCAAATACGAGAACGTCGAGATCCGTGCGCGGGGCGTCGACAGCCAGGTCCTCGGCGAGGTCACCGTCGAGGCGAACCTGCGCGGGGTCAACATCCCCGCATCCGACCTGGTGAACGGCACCGTCAAGACGGTCCCCGTCGACCAGCTCGACGGCCGGATCCTGATCGACGCCACCGCTCTTGGCCAGTTCCTCGGGATCCCCGACCTCCAGGTGTCCGCGCCGCCCGCGGACAAGTCCGACGGCACCGGCGGATCCGGAGGTTCCGGGATGACCACCTCCGGCGGCGTAGTGCTGACCGGCACGGTTCCGATCGGTCCGCTGTCGGCGGCCGTCAGCGTGCAGGCCGACCTCCTCCTCGACGGCGAGGACGTCAAGATCGTCGCCACCGACCTCTACTTCGGCCCCGAGGGCAATGCGGACTTCACCGTCCCCGGACCGTTCAAACCCGCCGTGCTCGGGCTGTTCACCCGCACCGTCGAGGCCCAGCAGCTGCCCTTCGGCGTGCTGCCGACCAAGGTCTACGCGGGGGGCTCGCAGGTCGTGATCGAGGGCTCCGGCGAGAACGTGGTGATCAACCTCGACGATCTGCAGACACCATGACCGGTCTGCTCGTCCTCGCGCTCGTCCTCGTCGCTGCCGCGGCGGCGGGGCTGGTGCTGCGGGCCCGGTCGGGCGCCGTGCGGGCCACCGCACCGTCCGATTCCGGCTCCGACACCCGCCGCGCCCTGCTCGCGGAGGCCGGGGTGGCGGGCGCGGGCCCGGCCGTCCTGCATTTCTCCGCCGACTGGTGCGGGCCCTGTGCGGTCGTCCGCCGGGTGATCGGCCAGGTGCTCGAGACGCTCGACGGGGAACTCGACCCGGCGTCGACGCGGGCCGTGGAGATCGAGGTCGACATCGACGAGAACCCCGCGCTCGCAGCCGAACTCGGCGTCCTGTCGCTGCCGACCACGTTCATCTTCGACGCCGCGGGCGTGCAGCGGTACCGGGTGTCCGGGGTTCCGACCGCCGCCGACCTGCGGGCCGCGCTGCTCCCCCTGTGCGGGCCCGGGGATTCACACCCGCCCGAAAACGGGTAAGCTGCCTCTCGTGCAAACCAGCCAGGAGCTCATGCTCACCCGACGCCGCACAGTTGATCTGTGCCGCCTCGGCGGTTGTTGCTGTACCTGCTGCTGATTCCACGGCTGACGTTCTCCGCTCATCCGGCATCTCCTGCCTGAGCACCGCGCCGTGATCGCAATCCGGAATACCCGCGGTTCATCTCCGCACGTCAAGGCATCCGTTTCAAGCGCAGGAGTTCTCTCCCATGTCCACCTCCACCACCTCCCGGTCCCGCACCGGTAGTGCCGACCAGGTCGACGTCCGCGGTCCGCGGTTCGCGGCCTGGATCACCACCGGTGTCCTCGTGGCCGTGCTCGTGCTGTCGATGTTCTCCCTGGTCGCGGCCGGTCTGCTGCTCGCGGCGCAGGCCGTGGTCTTCGGACTCGGCGCGGCCCGTGGCCCCCGCAACAGCCCGTACGGCCAGGTGTTCGCCCGGTTCGTCGCGCCGCGGCTGTCCCCGACCACCGAACGCGAGCCGGTCGCCCCGCTGCGGTTCGCCCAGCTCGTCGGCCTCGTCTTCGCCGTCGTCGGCGTGGCGGGCTTCCTCACCGGCCTCACGGTCGTCGGCACCGTGGCCACCGGGTTCGCCCTCTTCGCCGCACTGCTGAACGCGGCCTTCGCGTTCTGCCTCGGCTGCCAGATCTACCCGCTCGTGGCCCGCTTCCGCAGGTCGACATCGATCACCGCGGCGTAGCCGCGCAATCCAACCGGCCTCGGCCGCACCACCCCCACATACCCCGCAAGAAGTATCGAAAGGAAAACCATGGCTCGCTCCGACGTCCTGGTCTCTGCCGACTGGGCCGAGCAGAACCTCAACGCACCGAAGACGGTCTTCGTCGAGGTCGACGAAGACACCTCGGCCTACGACGGCGGCCACATCGAGGGTGCTGTCCGGCTCGACTGGCGCAAGGACCTGCAGGACGGCGTCCGTCGTGACTTCCTCAACCGCGAGCAGTTCTCCGCACTGCTGTCCGCCAAGGGCATCGCCAACGACGACACCGTCGTGCTCTACGGCGGCAACAACAACTGGTTCGCCGCGTACGCGTACTGGTACTTCAAGCTGTACGGCCACCAGGACATCAAGCTGATCGACGGTGGCCGCAAGAAGTGGGAGCTCGACGGTCGCCCGCTGTCGAAGGACGAGGTCGTCCGCCCGGCCACCACCTACCAGGCCGGCGAGCCGGACACCTCCATCCGCGCCTTCCGCGACGAGGTCATCAACGCCATCGGCAGCAAGAACCTGGTCGACGTGCGGTCCCCCGACGAGTTCTCCGGCAAGATCCTCGCGCCGGCGCACCTCCCGCAGGAGCAGGCGCAGCAGCGTGGCCACGTCCCCGGCGCCATCAACATCCCGTGGAGCACCACCGCCAACGAGGACGGCACCTTCAAGTCCGACGAGGACCTGACGAAGCTCTACGCCGAGAAGGGCTTCGACGAGAGCAAGGAAACGATCGCCTACTGCCGCATCGGCGAGCGCTCGAGCCACACCTGGTTCGTGCTGCAGGAGATCCTCGGCAAGAACAATGTCAAGAACTACGACGGCAGCTGGGTTGAGTACGGCTCCCTCGTGGGTGCACCGATCGAGTTGGGAGCCTAGTTATGTGTGGAGCACCTGTTCAGGGTCAGACCCTGCCCGCGGGCGTGGACGTCGAGAAGGAAACCGTCATCACCGGCCGCGTGCTGGCTGCTGACGGCCAGCCGGTCGGCGGCGCGTTCGTCCGTCTGCTGGACGGCACCGGCGAGTTCACCGCCGAGGTCGTGGCCTCGGGCACCGGCGACTTCCGGTTCTTCGCCGCCCCCGGCACCTGGACCGTGCGTGCGCTGTCCAGCACCGGCAACGGCGACACGACCGTCACCCCCGAGGGCAACGGCGTCCACAACGTGGACATCACCGTCTCGAAGTAGCGCCTCCGGCGCCCGTGCGCGAGTCTCACCCCAACCAGGGTGAAAAGCGCGCACAGTTCGACCCCGCGGCCCCGCTCCCCCACCAGGGAGCGGGGCCGCTTCGGCGTTTCCGGTGCAGTCGGCACCCACGGCATGCGGCTGCGACGCAGCGGTTTACACTGATGCCGTGGTCATCTTCTTCGAGGTTCTACTCGCCTTCGCCTCCGTGCTGATTGCTTGGTTCTCGCTGTATGTCGTCTACCGCCTGGTGACCGACGAGTCGTGAGCCAGACGTCCGGTCCGGACGACGGTGCGCAGCCCCAATCGGGCGAGGGCGCACCGTCTGATGCGGTGTCCGTGCAGCGCGGCAGCGGCGATCGTGCCGTAGCCGCCGCCGAGGAGCGCGCGAAGGAAACCAGCGCGCGCAACATCCCGGTGCTGCCCGACCTCCCCATCCCCGAGGACACCGCCAACCTCCGCCTCGGCCCCGACCTGAACCCGGGCATGCTCGCGCTGCTCCCCATGGTCGGCGTCTGGCGCGGCGAGGGCGAGGCCAATAACCCTGCCGACGGCGAGTACCGCTTCGGCCAGCAGATCGTGGTCTCGCACAACGGCGGCAACTACCTGCACTGGGAATCACAGACCTGGGTCCTCGACTCCGACGGCGAGTATGTCCGGCCGGACCTGCGTGAGAGCGGGTACTGGCGCGTCGCGGGAGACGGCATCCCGGGGAGCATCGACGAGGAGACCGTCGAGCTGCTGCTCACGCACAGCTCCGGGGTCGTCGAGCTGTACTACGGCCGGGCGCTGACCCAGTCCAGCTGGGAGCTCGCCACCGACGTGGTCATCCGCAGCAAGCAGGGTGCCGTGGTCGGCGGCGCCAAGCGCCTGTACGGGATCGTCGAGGGCGGCGACCTCGCCTACGTCGAGGAGCGCATCCTCGCCGACGGTCCGCTGAAGCCACACCTCTCGGCCCGCCTCGCCCGCTACATCGGTTAGCAGCGGCTGCGCCGCCCGTGCGCGTGTTGCACCCCAGTCGGGGTAAGAACCACGCACGGTTCTCGCGCTACCAACAGGCCCGGAATCATCCACAGGCAGTGACGGTGCTGCGGCTGTCGTGACGTTGACGGTCGGTGCCGGCCGACAACGTCCGGCCTATGTCCAACGCCACAGATCTCGAATCACTGGAGCAGCTGCTCGGGTCGCAGGACGGCCTCCTATCGGCCGCACAAGCACACCGGTCGGGCTACACGCGTAAGCATGTCCAGTACCTTCTCGAATCCGGCCAGTGGCAGCGTCCGCTGCACGGCGTCTACGCCGTCACGACGGGACCCTTGAGCCGCCCCATGCTCCTACGCGCGGCGCTGCTCTATGGCGGCGTCGCGATGCTCAGCCACGACACCGCGGCGGAGGAGTGGGGACTGCTACCACTGGCGCGCGGCGGACCGGTACACATCACGGTGCCGTACGGCTCGTCCGCCGTGAACCAGTACGCGACGGCAATCCGCAGGCCACCGCGCGCCCACGAACCCGTCCCGTCGATCGGCGAGTTGCTGCATCCCGGGGTGATCGTGCATCGCTCCCGCGCCTTCTCCCGCATCGGTGTCGAAACGGAACCGCCACGGACCTCGCCGCCGGACACCGCGATCGACCTCGCCGTCGATCAGCCGACTGCCCGACTCGCCCACGGATCGGTGGTCGCGAGCGTCACCAACGGCGGAATCCGACTGTCCCGGCTCCAATCACGGATCGTCGACCGCAAACCGCGACGGTACAACCGGGCCATCGCCGACGCATGCTCGATGCTTGCGAACGGGATCCAGTCGGTACTCGAATTCCACTACGCAGTCGATGTCGAACGAGCGCACGGACTCCCGGACGCAGTGCGGCAGGGCCCGGTGACGGTCGACGGCGTGACGCTCTACGAGGACGTCACGTACACCGGGTCGGCGGCGGTTCTCGTCGTGCGTCTGGACGGACACAGGTGGCATTCGTCGCGGAAGGTGCGCCGACGCGATCGTCGCCGTTCGAACGCGGCCTCCCTGGCCGGCCGGGACCAACTGGTCTTCGGATGGGAGGAGGTGAACGAGGAGCCGTGTCTGGTGGCGGCCGAGGTACGCGCTCTCCTCGAGCGCGGCGGGTGGCGGGGTGCAAATCCCTGCCCGAACTGTGCGCGCTTTATACCCCAATCGGGGTGAGACGCGCGCACGGGCGCGGAGCGCAGAACGACCCCCGAGCCGTACCCGTGCGCGGACGTTTGTCGCACGGATCCCGGTCGGGACTCGACCGGGGACTCGGGGGCCGGGTAGCTGCCTGGGATTCGCCAGCCGCAGTGCGCGGTTGATGGAACCCCACCGTCAGCGGTAGCGGCTAGCTGACAGCCACCTCACGCGTCCTGTAGTTCTTCAACTTCAGACCACCTCCTTCCTCGTGTACGGACGAAGGTACGCCCGGCCCCGGGGGTGCGCAACGGATTATTCTCCGTCCGTGCGCAGGTCAGCACGTGGACGGGGCAGGCACACCGCGGAACCGGCCGTCGATCCAATCGAGTGCCTGCGGCAGACCCAGGGCCGCGGCGGAGAGGTGGTCCGGGGTGGGGGTCAGGAGCGTCTCCACCGGCGTGCCTGCCGCGCAGTAGCGCCGCAGGGTGTTGTCGATGGAGTCGACCGGAATCAAAGCATCAGTGGGGCTGTGCCATTCGAAGATCGGGAAGTCCGGGACCCCTGGGTAGAGCTCGAGACTGTTCTCGTCCATCACCACCCAGGCGGAGGGATTGTTCATGAAGTCCTTGTTGTCCGTCACCTGCATCGCGCTGCGCCCGATGCCCCAGAACATGATCTCGTTGGTGCAGCCGTTCTGGATCATCTGCTGCAGCCACCGGCCCTGGTCGTTGAGCTGGCCCGAGACATCGACCCGGTCTGGGTACTCGCGTTCGAGCCCCAGCGCGGCCGCCATCGCGAGGCCGAACGCCGGGTGCGGGTTCGCACCGAGCGCCTGGGCCATCTTTCCTATGTTCATCGGGACGCCGCCCTGGGCCGCGCCGACGATGTTCAGCTCGGGCGCGTATGTGGGTGCCAGGGCGGCAGCCCAGCCGGTGGCCATCCCGCCCCCGGAGTAGCCGGCGAGACCGATCGGGCTGTTCGCCGCCTGGAACTCGGGGATCTTCCGCACTGCCTTCAGACCGTCGAGGGTGATCTGGCCGCCGAGCTTCGCGGCACCGTAGGCCATCCTCGGCCCGAGGTGATCGGGAAGGGCGACCGCCCAGCCACGCGCGAGCGCGATGTTCAGGCCGGGTGCCTCCCGGATCTGGGTGAAGGGGTCGGTCGTGTAGAGCTCGGTCGCGATCTTGCACTTGTTCCCGAGCGCGTTGATGATGTGCTGGTATGACACCAGCGGACCGTCCGGGACGTGGTTCGGTGGCAGCAGGTAGGTGGTGTTCGCCGCCATCGGAAGCCCCTCAGAGTCCTTCGTGCGGAAGAGCACCTCCCAGACCTGGCTCCCGGGAAAGTACAGGTTGGGCGGCATCTGCCGGACCTTGAGCACGTCACCAGGGGCGCGCTCCGCGAGGTCCGGGGGTGCGCTGAAGAAGGGATCCGGATCGGCCACAGGGTAGACCGGGATCGCCCCTGCCGTCCCGCCCCCCACCAACGCCGCAACCAGTCCGGATGCGAGCGCTAAGACCACACCACCGACAAGTCCGCGAGCAGACAATCCCATAGATCCCCCCTGATCATCGACACGGTCGCGTGGCCACTATGCCAGGGAACGTCGGCCCGACACGTGCGTTTCGTTGCGCCGCACCGCCAGCACCTGGTCGGTAGCGGTACCCGTGGGCAGTTGATGGGTCACCAACACGACCGTCCGGCCCGGCGCCACCAGCGTGCCGTCGCGATCGAGCAGGCCCCGCAGCAGCGCCGCGCCCGCCTCCGCGTCGAGGTGCTCGGTCGGCTCGTCCAGCAGCAGCAGCCGCGCGGGCGAGGCGATGGCCCGGGCCAGCAGCAGACGTCGACGCTGGCCACCGGACACCGACCGGCCGCCCGATGCCAGCGAGGTGTGCACGCCGTCCGGGAGCCCCGACACCCAGTCCCCCAGCCCGACCTTCTCGAGCAGCGCCCGCGCGCCCTCCTCGTCCAGCTCCCCGTCCGCAACGCGCAGGTTCTCCAGCAACGAGGTGTCGAACAGGTGGGCGTCCTCGGCGAAGAACCCCACCGTGCGACGCAGCGAGTCTGCGTCCACCGATCCGGCCGGCGTCCCGTTCACCGTCAGCGCCCCGGCAACGGGGGCGAGCAGCCCCGCCAGCGTCATCAGCAGGGTGGTCTTGCCCGCGCCGCTTGGTCCGACGATCACGACCCGGGCGCCCGGTGCCAGGTGCAGGTCCAGCGGCTCGGTCACAGCGCCGCCCGGCCACCCGCAGCGCAGGTTCTCGGTGCGCAGGTGCACCGGCCCCTCCACCGGCACACCCCCGGTCGGCACCGGATCCCCCGACCGGTCGAGCAGGTCCACGATGCGCACCGACGCAAGCCTCGCCCTGGTCAGCGCGACCGCCGCCGCGGGCAACGCGGCCGTGCCCTCGAACGCGGCGAGCGGCACCAACACCAGGATCGCCAACGCCATCGGGGTCATCTCGCCGGGGGCCCCGCCGTCGGGGCCGTACAGCGAGATACCGATCAGCAGCGACCCCAGCACGCTCGCCCCGATCGCGAGCGGCGTCGCGGCCGCGGCGAAGGCGGACGGGACCGCGGACCGGTCGGTGGCGCGGATCGCGCGGGCCTCCCAGTCGTTGGCCGCCCGGACCGTCTCGCCGAGCCTGCCCGCGACGCGGAGTTCGGCGGCGTGATCGAGGGCCAGCACCGCGGTCTCACTGAAGCGCGCCGACGCGACGGCGCCGTCCGCCTCCGCCATCCGCGCGGCCCGTGCGGACAGCACCGGCGCGAGCACCCCCGAGACCACGAGCGCGGCGGCCAGCACCAGCGCCGCGGCGGGCGAGATCAGCGCGAGCCCGACGGTCGCCGCGACGGCCAGAATCGCGGCGACGGCCATCGGGATAAGCGCCCGGACCACCACGTCGCCGAGCGCGTCGACGTCCGCCCCGGTGCGCGCGAGCAGGTCCCCACGGCGCAGTCCGGCAGGGGCGGCGGGGTCTCCGGTGGAGAGCCGGCGGTAGATCCGTTCGCGGGCCGCGGTGGTGCCGCGCAGCGCGGCGTCGTGGGTGGCGAGCCGTTCCAGGTAGCGGAACACACCCCGCGAGATGCCAAGGGCGCGAACCGAGACCACCGCGACCGAGAGATCCAGCACCGGCGGCATCTGCCAGGCCCTGGTGATCAGCCAGGCTGACAACGCGGCAAGGGCGAGCGCGCTGCCGAGGGTGGCGACCCCGGCCGCGACCGCGGACAGGACCCGGCCCGGCCGCAGTTCCAGCAGTCGGAGGGCACGCAGGAGCGGATCGCGGCTCATGCCGGCACCTCCGAGTCCAGGTCCGCACCGTCGGCGGCCTCGACGAGCACCACCTCGTCGCCGGCCCGGAGCACCGTGTCCCGGTGCCCGACCATCACCACGGTGCGGCCGCGGGCGGCGAGACCGCACACCGACCGGAGCACCGTCGCCTCGGTGGCGGGATCGAGGTGCGCGGTCGGCTCGTCGAGAAGCACCACCGTGGCATCGGAGAGCAGCACGCGGGTCAGCGCCAGCCGCTGCCGCTGCCCTAGCGAGAGGCCGAGGCCACCAACCCCCACCCGCGTCCGCCAGCCGTCCGGGAGATCGGCCAGCACCGAATCGAATCCCGTTGCCGCGCAGGCCCTGTCCACGGCGTCGGCATCGCTCGCCACCGGACCGGTGAGTTCCAGGTTCTCGCGCAGGGTGCCGGGGATCAGCACCGGGTGTTGGGGCAGCCACGCCACCTCGCGCCACCACTGCTCGGCGTCGAGTGCGCGCACGGGCACCCCACCGACCGACACCTCCCCCTCGTCGGGGTCGGCGAGACCGAGGATCAGGTGCAACACGGTGGACTTGCCGGATCCGTTGGCGCCGGTGAGCACGGTGACCCGGCCCGGTTCCAGGACCGCGTCCAGGCCGCGCGGGGCCCACTGTCCGCGGGCCCGCACCCCCACCGCGCGCAGCACGATCGGGCCGAGGGGCACGGCGCGGTCGCCGTCCCCCGCGACGACCGGTTCCCTGTCGTCCAGCACCCCGAAGGCCTTCTCGGCGGCCGCCATCCCGTCCTCGGCGGCGTGGAACTGCGCGCCGACCATCCGCAACGGCAGGTACACCTCGGCGGCGAGGATCAGCGCGATCACGCCTCCGCGTAGTTCCATGCCGCCGAACACGAGTCGCAGGCCGATGCTCACCGCGACGAGCGCGACGCAGAGCGTGGCCAACAGCTCGAGCACCATCGCGGACAGGAACGCGATCCGCAGCGCCGACATGGTGGTGTGCCGGTGCGCGTCCCCGAGGGCCCGGACCCGTGCCGCCGGGCCCCGTTCGCGACCGAGCGCCCGCAGCGTGGGCAGGCCCGCCAACAGGTCGAGCAGCTGCGCGGACAACGCGGTCATCGTGGTCAGCGAGGCGGCCGCCTTGCCCTTGGTCAGCAGCCCGATCAGGATCATGAAGACCGGCACCAGCGGCAACGTGAGCGCGATGATCACCGCGGAGGTCCGATCGGCGAACAGGATCACCAGCAGGGTGAGCGGCGTGACGGTGACCGCCAGCATCAGGGCGGGCAGGTAGCCGGTGAGATACGCGCGCAGGCCCTCGATCCCGCGGGTGAGGACGGTGGCGAGCTCACCGCGCCGCGGGTCCAGCTTCCGCGGGGGCAGTTCGGCGGCGGCCTCGAGCACCTCGCCGCGGAGCTCCCCGATCACCCTCGACGCCGAACGGTGCGCGTATCGGGAGTGCGCCCAGGTGGACGCCGTCCGCACCGCGACCGCGGCGGCCAGCACCGCCAGCTCGGTCCCCCACGCGGCGGGCGTCCGCGCGGCCGGGTCGGTGATCACCCCGGCCAGCACGGTGCCGATCATCAGCGCCGACACGATGACCGTGCCCGCGGTGACCAGGGACAGCGCCACCGTGAGCAGCAGGTAGCCGCGGGCCGATCTCGAGTAGTGCCAGAGCCGGGGGTCCACCGGACCGCGCCTGCGGGCGTGCTCCGCGGGCGCGGCCGGTGCGTCGAGCGACATCTAACGCGTCTTCAGGGGCAGACCGATCGACGGCGGGATCTGCTTGGTCGAAATCCGCTGGCGGAACACCCAGTACGTCCAGGCCTGGTAACCGATGACCACCGGCGTCATGAACACCGCAGCCCAGGTCATCACCTTGAGTGTGTACGGGCTCGACGACGCGTTGTAGATCGTCAGGTTGTATGCCTCGTCGATGGTGGACGGCATCAGGTTCGGGTAGAGCGAGCCGAAGAGCAGCGCCACCGTGGCGACGACCGCGACCGTGGTGAGCACGAAGGCCCAGCCCTCCCGTGCCGCGGCGGTCAGCGCGACCACCCCGACCAGGGCGGCGGCCGCCACCGCGACGAGGATCCATGTCCAGCCCTTGCCGAAGGACAGCTGCGTCCACAGCACGAACGCCCCGGCCACCACGACCGTCGGGATCGACAGTCGCGCAGCGAGTTTCACCGCGTCCTCGCGAACCTCACCGGAGGTCTTGAGTGCGAGGAACACCGCGCCGTGCAGCGCGAACACGATGGCCGTCGTCGCGCCGCCGAGCAGCGCGTACGGGTTGAGCAGGTCGAAGAAGCCGGAGACGACCTTCTTGTTCTCGTCGATGGCCACGCCGCGCACGATGTTCGCGAACGCGACGCCCCAGAGGACGGCGGGCACCCACGAGCCGATCATGATGCCGATGTCGCAGCGAGCTCGCCAGGTCGGATCGTCGATCTTGCCGCGCCACTCGATCGCGCAGATGCGCAGGATCAGCGCGACCAGAATCAACAGCAGCGGTAGGTAGAACCCCGAGAACAGGGTCGCGTACCAGTCCGGGAAGGCCGCGAACAACGCACCGCCCGCGGTGATCAGCCAGACCTCGTTGCCGTCCCAGACCGGGCCGATGGTGTTGAGCATGACCCGTCGGCGGGTGTCTGTGCGGCCGAGCACCGGGAACAGCATGCCGACACCGAAGTCGAAGCCCTCGAGGACGAAGTAGCCGACGAAGAGCACCGCGATGAGGATGAACCAGAATTCCTGAAGTCCCATGGTCTTCTCCCGCCTCAGTACGCGAACGACAGTTGTTTGGGCTCGCCCGGTTCCTCGGGCTCTTCTTCGTCACCTGGCGGATGCTTGTCGTGGTCGGACGGGCCTGCGATCGCATAGCGGCGGATCAGCATGAACCACACCACGCCGAGCGCGGCATAGAGGAGGGTGAAGACGATCAGCGAGAAGACCACGAGACCGGTCGGATGGTCCGACACGCCCTGATCCACGGTCAGCCGGATCTGGTCCACCCCGGTCGGATTCGGGTGCACCACCCAGGGCTGGCGGCCCATCTCGGTGAACACCCATCCGGCGCTGTTGCCGAGGAACGGCGTGGGGATGGCCAGGAGGGACAGCCACCCGAACCACTTTTTGTCCGGGACCCGGCCGCCGCGGGTCATCCACAGCCCGACCACCGCGAGGATGGCCGAGCCGGCCGCCCAGCCGATCATCGCGCGGAAGGTCCAGTAGGTGACGAACAGGTTGGGCTTGTAGTTGCCCGGTCCGAACTGCTCCTCGTACTGGGCCTGGAGTTCGGTGACGCCCTGGAGGGTGGAGTTGGGGTCGCCGTTCGCCAGGAACGAGGTGAGCCCGGGGATGCTGATGAGCTGGGTGATGTTCTCGCAGTTGTTCTGCGTTCCGACCGTCAGGATGGAGAAATCGGCGCCGGTCTCGGTGTGGCACAACGATTCCGCGGATGCCATCTTCATCGGCTGCTGTTCGAACATCAGCTTGGCCTGGATGTCGCCGGTGATCGCGAGGCCGACACCCGAGGCCACCATCACCCACAGGGCGAGGATGGTGACCGGGCGGAACATCGTCCGGGCGGTGTTCTCGTGTTCACCCGAGACCGCCGGATCGGTGGCCTCCTTTGCCCTGCGCATGCTGCGCACCATCGACCAGCCGCCGATACCGGCGACGAACGTGCCCGCGGTGAGGAGCGCGCCCGCCACCACGTGGGGGAACGCCGCCAAGGCCGTGTTGTTGGTGAGCAGTTCCCAGATGCTCGTCAGCTCGGCGCGACCGCGCTCCGCGTTGTACCGAGCACCCACCGGGTGCTGCATGAACGAGTTCGCGGCGATGATGAAGAACGCGGAGGCGTTGACACCGATCGCGACCAACCAGATCGTCGCCAGGTGAACGAGTTTCGGCAGCCGTCCCCAGCCGAAGATCCACAGGCCGAGGAAGGTGGATTCGAGGAAGAAGGCGACCAGGCCCTCCAGCGCCAGCGGCGCCCCGAACACGTCACCGACGAAGCGTGAGTACTCGCTCCAGTTCATGCCGAACTGGAACTCCTGCACGATGCCGGTGGCGACGCCGAGTGCGAAGTTGATGAGGAAGAACTTGCCGAAGAACTTGGTGAGCCGATACCAGTGATCCTTTTTGGTGATCACCCACATCGTCTGCATGATCGCGATGAGCGGGGCGAGCCCGATCGTGAGCGGGACGAGAATGAAGTGGTAGACGGTCGTGATTCCGAATTGCCACCGAGATACGTCCAGTGCGTCCATGGCTTCTCCCATGCAGTGCCCGTTGAACAGGCGTGACCGGGGCCGAGTCGTGGGCTGACGCCTCAGTCCCGCTTCAAAAGGTACGTCCTGCGACCTTTTGCCGCAGGCCTTTATCTACTACCGACAGTAGTAGCGGAGTCAAGTCGCCCGTGCTCGTCCCGGACCGCACTCAGACGGCGTCCGGCATCGCCCCAACCGTCTCCGCCGACAGGTCGACCAGCGCCGACAGCTCCTCGGCGATCTCCGGCACCGTCGTCACCCGACCGTTCAAGGCCCGCACCCGTGCGGCGAGAGTCACACTCGAGAGCAGCCAGACACCGTCCGCCAGAATGAGATCCGCGGGCCGCAGCGGCGCCACCTCGGTGCGGAACTCGTGCTCGCCCGCGATCTCGAAAAGCGCCCGCTGAGTGGTTCCCGGCAGGATCCCCTGCTCGATCGGCGGGGTGATCAGCGTGCGGCCGCGAGCGATGACGACCGTGGAGCGGGGGCCCTCGAGCACGAGACCCTCGCTGCTGGTGAAGATCACGTCGTCGGCGCCAAGCGAGTTCGCATGCCTCAGCGCCGCCATGTTGGTCGCGTAGGACAGCGTCTTCGCGCCCAGCAACTGCCACGGCGCGAGCGCCGCCAGGTCCACCGAGAACCCGCGGGGCAGGGTGACCACCGCGATCCCGTCGCGCCGGACGGCCGCGACGCGATCGTCGATGGGGCCGAGTGTGAGATAACCGGTCGGCCCCCCGCCGATCTCGCGGCCACGGCTGAGCACCAGCCGCATCAACCCCTCGCCGTCGCCGTCCCACTCCGCGAGGGCGGTCTTCACGGCCGCGCGCCAGCGGTCCAGGTCTTGTTCCGGCAGGTCTATCGCCGCCGCGGAGTTGTTCAGCCGTTCGAGATGCAGCTCGATGGTGCACGGGGAACCGCCCCGGACCAGCACGGTCTCGAACACTCCGTCACCACGCACGGCCGCCAGGTCGTCCGCGTAGAGCAGCGGGACGTCGGGGTCGTGCACCTTGCCGTCGAGGGTCACCAGTACGCGAGGAGCCATGCCAACAGCCTAGGACGACCGTCCGGCCGCGGCCGGACGCTCCTACTATGGAGCTGTGTCCGAGTCGCCGAGCGTCGCCCCCAGTCCGCTGCTGTCCTATCCCGGTGCCGTCGCCGGTCCCGACGATTCCCTCGACGCCGGGGTCGCCTGGCACTACGGCGACCCGCTGCGCGAGCAGCGCAGCGCCGAGAACGCCGCCGCCATCGTGGACCGCTCGAACCGTTTCGTGCTCTCCATCGGCGGCGACGAGCGCCTCACCTGGCTGCACACCATCTCCAGCCAGCACATCGCGCAGCTGCCCGACGGCGGTTCCGCGGAGAACCTGAGCCTCGACCTGCAGGGCCGGGTCGAGGAGCACTTCGTGCTGACCGATCTGGACGGAACCACCTGGATCGACACCGAGCGCACCCACGGCCCCGGCCTGCTGGCATTCCTCCAGAAGATGGTGTTCTGGGCGAAGGCCGAGCCCGCCGCCGCGCCCGAGATGGCCGTCCTGAGCCTGCTCGGGCCCGACGTACGCCGGCCGAAAATCCTTGCCGCTCTCGGCATCGCCTCACTTCCGCCGGTCTACGGCGCGGTCGCGCTGCCCGGGGGCGGCTTCCTGCGCTCGATGCCGTGGCCCGGCGAACACGCCTTCGATCTGATCGTGCCCCGCGACCAGCTCGCCCGCTGGTGGGAGACGCTGACCGCCGCGGGCGCCGCGCCCGCGGGCAGTTGGGCGTTCGAGGCGCTGCGGGTGGCCGCTGTGCGCCCCCGGATCGGCGTGGACACCGACGAGCGCACCATCCCGCACGAGGCCCGCTGGATCGGCGGCATCGCCGAGCACGGGGCCGTGCACCTGGACAAGGGGTGCTACCGCGGCCAGGAGACCGTGGCCCGGGTGCACAACCTCGGCAAGCCCCCGCGCCACCTGGTGCTGCTGCATCTCGACGGGTCCGCGGACACCCGCCCGGAGCCAGGCGACGCGGTCACCGCGGACGGCAGGACCGTCGGGCACCTGGGCACCGTCGTCGACCACCACGAGCTCGGCCCCATCGCACTGGCCCTGGTCAAGCGGACCGTTCCGGTGGACACCGCGCTGCTCGCCGGCTCGGTGGCCGCCTCGATCGATGCCGACTCCGTGCCCAGCTACGACGCTGTGCAGGCGGGCCGGGCCGCCGTCGACCGGCTGCGCGGCCGGTGAGCGGCGCGGGGCGCGTCGACGCCGTCTGCGTGGTGCACGCCGAGCGCGACAGCGGCACCAAGCGGGTGCCGCGCACCGCGATCGACAAGCGGCCCGTCGACGGGCCGGTACGGATCGGCCCCGCGGGCATGGACGGGGACCACATCTGCGACACCGAGTTCCACGGCGGCACGTTCAAGGCGGTGTACGCGTACCAGCAGGACGAGGCGCAGCGGTGGGAGTCGGAGCTGGGACGGCAGCTGCCCGCCGGCTGGTTCGGCGAGAACCTCCGGATCAGCGGGATCGCCGCGAGCGACGCGGTGATCGGCGAACGCTGGCGCCTGGGTGACGGCGATCTCGCCGCCGAGTTGGAAGTGACCGGCCCGCGGACCCCGTGCGGCACCTTCGGTGTGTGGGCCGGGGAACCTCGCTGGGTCAAGCGTTTCGCCGACCGCGCCGACACCGGCGCCTACCTGCGGGTGGTGCGCGGCGGCCTGGTGACCGCTGGCGATGCGATCCACCGCGTGCACGTGCCGGCCCACGGGGTGACCGTGCGCGACCTGTTCACCGGGCGGGACCCGGAAAATCTGGTCGCGTTGCTCGAGCAGCAGCCAGACCTGTCGCCTACTGTCGCAGACAAGGCACGCCGACGGATCGCCGGACGGAAGGTGCAGGTGGAGTATTGAGCGTCGAACTGGTCGAAGTGGATCGCTCCGGTTTCCGCGAGTGCGTGCACCGCGGTTCGGTGGTCGTGCTCGACCCGGACGGCGAGGTCATCCTGGCCCTCGGCGAGGTACACACCCCGATCTATCCCCGTTCGTCGAACAAGCTCATGCAGGCCGTGGCCCTGTTGCGCAGTGGATTCGCCCCCTCCGACAACCGCGAACTGGCGATCGCCGCCGGCTCGCACGAGGGTGAACCCGAGCACGTCGCTGTGGTGCACCGGCTGCTCACCCGCAGCGGGCTCGCCGAGCACCAACTGCGGTGCCCTCCCGAATTGCCGTCGAACGAGACCGCCCGCGCCCGCGTCCTCGCCTCCGGGGCGCTGCCGCGCCGGATCTTCATGAACTGCTCCGGCAAGCACGCGGCCATGCTCTCGGCCTGCGTGGCGCGCGACTGGCCGCTGGAGAGCTACCTGGAGCCCACACACCCCATCCAGCTGGCGGTGATGGACACCATCGCCGAACTGGCCGGTGAGACGGATTACGAGCTGGGCATCGACAGCTGTGGCCTGCCGATCGTGCCGCTCTCGCTCTCCGCCCTCGCGCGCGGATTCGCCACGCTCGCCACCGCGGCCGCCGACAGCGAGGAACGAGCGGTGGCCGATGCCGTCCGCGAGCAACCGTGGCTGGTGTCCGGCACCGGTCACGACGACTTCCTGCTGATGAGCGCCGTACCGGGCCTGCTCTGCAAGGTGGGCGCCGACGGCGTGCACGCGGGTGCGCTGCCCGACGGCACCTCCTTCGCGCTCAAGATCGACGACGGCGGCGAACGCGCCCGCCTGCCGCTCACGGCCGCGCTGCTGCACCGACTCGGGGTCGCCTGGACCGAGGATCTGGCGGAACTCGCCTCGCCACCGGTACTGGGTGGGGGTGTTCGGGTGGGCACAATTCGGGCGATTCCCGGCGTTCTGAGATAAATCAGACACCCAACGCGGCCTGGGGTGGGAGCGCACGCCGAGTTCTCAGGCTAGAGTGTGTCTCAGGAAGAAATACACACTCAAACGGGGCCGCCAAAAATTCCCAGGCCGCCCCGCGGAAGCGCGAGGGGGTTGGCCATGGGCCGCGGCCGGGCTAAGGCAAAGCAGACCAAGGTTGCACGCGAGCTCAAGTACAGCTCGCCGTCCACGAACTTCGACAGCCTGCAAAAGGAACTGTCCGGAGGTTCGTCCAGCTCCCACCGGAACGGGGTCCTCGCCGACCAGCGTTCCGACGACACTGCGTCGCGCTGGGACGACGACGAAAGCGACGACTGGCGCCGCTGACACGGCGAAGGACAGGAATGCGGGGAAGCCCACCGGCTCCCCCGCATTTCGGCATGTACGGTCGGCGCGCAATCTCGATCTGCTGAACACATAAACGAACGGACCGTTGACCTCCCACGAAGGGGGTCGACGGTCCGTTCGTCTCTGTGCTGTGGGATCAGAAGCGCGGGTGGTCTCCGACCATGCGAACGAGGTCGGATCCTTCCTGCTTGTCCGATGCCTTGGCGACGGTGCCGAGCGTCCAGCAGTCGATGTGGCGGGCGGTCAGCACCGCCAGCGCACGGTCGACGTCCTCGGGCGCCACGATGGCGACCATGCCGACGCCCATGTTGAAGGTCTGCTCCATCTCGGCCCGCTCCACCCGGCCGCGCTGCGCGATCATCGCGAACACCGGCGCCGGACTCCAGGTGCCACGGTCGAGCTCGGCGACGAGCCCCTTCGGCATCACCCGGGCGAGGTTGTTCGCCAGGCCGCCGCCGGTGACGTGGCAGAACGTTCGCACGTCGGTCTCGGCGATCAGGGCCAGGCAGTCCTTGGCGTAGATCTTGGTCGGCTCGAGCAGCTCCTCACCGAGGGTCCGGCCGAACTCCTCGACGTGGCCCCCGAGCGACATGCGGTCGATCTCGAGCAGCACCTTGCGGGCCAGCGAGTAGCCGTTGGAGTGCAGGCCCGACGAGCCCATGCCGATCACCACGTCGCCAGGGCGCACCCGCTGCGGGCCGAGCACGGCATCCGCCTCGACGACGCCGACGCCGGTGGCGGAGAGGTCGTAGTCGCCGTCCGCCATCAGTCCGGGGTGCTCCGCGGTCTCGCCGCCGAGCAGCGCGCAGCCGGCGATGATGCAGCCGTCGGCGATGCCCTTGACCAGCTCGGCGACCCGCTCCGGCACGACCCGGCCGACGGCGATGTAGTCCTGCAGGAACAGCGGCTCGGCGCCGCACACCACGAGGTCGTCGACGACCATCGCGACCAGGTCGAGGCCGAGGGTGTCGTGCTTGTCCATGGCCTGCGCGACGGCGATCTTGGTGCCGACGCCGTCGGTGGAGGCCGCGAGCAGCGGCTCCTTGTACCCGCCCTTGAGCGCGAACAGCCCGGCGAATCCGCCGAGGCCGCCGATCACCTCGGGGCGGCTCGCCTTCTTGGCCAGCGGGGCGAACAGCTCGACGGCCCGGTCTCCGGCCTCGATGTCCACCCCCGCCGCCGCATAGGAGGCGCCGGTGGGGCGGTCGTTGTCGTCGGTCATCGGATTCGCTGCTCCAGCCATCTTCTCGGCGGCGCCTTGGGGCACCGCATGGTGATCTACGTGTGGGCGCTGAGCGCCTACGGTCGACTCAACGCGCTCGCGTTGTCGTTGTCCTGCTTCGCCGCGACGCCCGCGGTGCTCTCCAGCATTCCCTCGAGCACGTTCTTACCCATCGAGGTCTCGGTCGGCAGCGCAATCGGGTAATTACCGTCGAAGCACGCCGAGCAGAGTCGGGACGCGGGCTGCTCGGTGGCGGCGATCATGCCCTCGATCGAGACGTAGCCGAGGGTGTCGGCGCCGATCGAGCGGCGGACGCCCTCGAGCATCTCGTCCATGCTGTGGCTGGTCACGCCGCCGGCCTCGCTGGCCCCCGCGCCGTTGGCGATCAGCTCCGCGGGTGAGGCGAAGTCGATGCCGTAGAAGCAGGGCCACTTGACCGGCGGGGAGGCGATCCGCACGTGGATCTCCAACGCGCCCGCCTCGCGGAGCATCCGGATCAGCGCGCGCTGGGTGTTGCCACGGACGATGGAGTCGTCCACCACGATCAGGCGCTTGCCGCGGATGACCTCTTTGAGCGGGTTGAGCTTGAGCCGGATGCCGAGCTGCCGGATGGTCTGCGACGGCTGGATGAAGGTGCGGCCGACGTAGGCGTTCTTCATCAGGCCCTGGCCGTACGGAATCCCGGAACCCTGCGCGTAGCCGACCGCGGCCGGGGTGCCGGACTCGGGAACGGGGATGACCAGGTCGCCCTCGATCGGGTGTTCCTTGGCGAGCCTGCGACCGATCTCGACGCGGGTGGCATGCACCGAACGGCCGGAGATGACGCTGTCCGGGCGGGCCAGGTAGACGTACTCGAACACGCAACCCTTGGGCGTCGGGTTCGCGAAACGCGAGGAGCGGACGCCGTCGGCGTCGATCGCCAGCATCTCGCCCGGCTCGATGTCGCGGACGAACGACGCGCCGACGATGTCGAGCGCGGCGGTCTCGCTGGCGACGACCCAGCCGCGGTCGAGGCGGCCGAGGCAGAGGGGGCGGACGCCGTGCGGATCGCGTGCCGCATACAGGGTGTGCTCGTCCATGAAGGTCAGGCAGAACGCGCCACGCAGGGTGGGTAGCAGCTCCATCGCGGCCTGCTCGATGGTGCGGTCGGCCGCCGCGTGCGCGAGCAGCGCGCCGACGAGGTCGGAGTCGGAGGTGCCTCGGCCCGGCTGCTTGGGGTTGATGAGCCCGGCCTCGCGCGCCCTGGTCGCCAGCTCCGCCGTGTTCACCAGGTTGCCGTTGTGGCCGAGCGCGATGCCCGTGCCTGCCGCGGTGGTCCGGAAGATGGGCTGGGCGTTCTCCCAGGTGGTGGACCCGGTGGTCGAGTACCGACAGTGCCCGACGGCGACGTGCCCCGGCATCGCGCCGAGAGTCTGCTCGTCGAACACCTGGCTGACCAGGCCGAGGTCCTTGAAGACCAGCACCTGCGAGCCGTCGGCGACGGCGATACCCGCCGCCTCCTGACCACGGTGCTGCAGCGCGTAGAGGCCGTAATAGGTGAGCTTCGCCACATCCTCACCGGGAGCCCAGACGCCGAAGACGCCACACTCCTCGCGGGGCGGCTGCTCGTCCTGATCCGACAGGTCTGCGGGTGCGAGAAGATTCGGGCTGTTGACCGACAATTCGGCTGGAGTCACCGGGGTTGCTCCCTAGGGGGTGGGATGGGGGGCAAGGTCATTCTACGGGTTAACGGCGGGTGTACTGACCACAGGCCTCCCGGTCTCAGAAGCGGAGCAGCGGCAGCCAGTGCTCGATCTCGCGGGCCCTGGTGCCCGACGCCGTGAGCGCGCCCGTCGCCGAGGCGTCGTCGAACGTCAGTCCCCCGGTCACCAGCAGCAGCCAGCTCCGCGGATCGGTCTCCACCACGTTCGGCGGGGTGCCCCTGGTGTGCCGCGGTCCCGCGACGCACTGCACCGCGACGAACGGCGGCACCCGCACCTCCACCGAGGACCCCGGTGCGGTGTTCTCGAGGGTCCTGGCGCTGAGCCGGACGGCGGCCGCCAGCTGGGCCCGGCTGGGCGCAGGAGCCTCCGCGTCGGCCAGCCAGTCGCGGACCTCGAGCAGCGCCGCCCTCAGGTCGGCGGGGTCGATCTTCTTGCGTGCGGTCACCGCGCCAACCCGTCGGCGGCGGGCCGGTTCGCTGATCGGCGCGAGATGCGGGCGAGCAGACCGTCCCGCACCCGAGTCCATTCTTCGTCCGTCACCGAGTAGACGATCGTGGTCCGTACCGTGCCATCGCGCCTGCGGGCATGCCGACGGAGCGCACCCTCCTCCGTTGCGCCGATCGCGGTGACGGCGGCGCGCGAGCGCACGTTCTGGTCGTCGACGTTCAGTTCCACCCGGCGCGCCCCGAGAGTGCCGAAAACATGTTCCAGCACAAGTAGTTTCGACTCCGCATTGAACGCCGTGCCCCGCACACGGGAGGCGAGCCATGTGTAGCCCACCGTCACCCGACCGTGCAGCTCGCTCATGTTGTAGATCGAGGTGGTACCGACTATCTCACCGGTCGCGGCGTCCACCTGCGTGAGTGTCTGCCGCCCGGACCGTAGCGCGTGGTCGACCGATGCCACGGACGGCGGCTCCGACTCGATCCCATACGGAAAGAAGCGCAACGTCTCGGGATCGTCGTGCGCCCTCGCCAACCCGTCGACGTCGGCAGGCGTCGTCGGGCGCAGCAGCACGAACTCACCGCGCAATGTCGGCGGCTTGCTCCAGTGGTCCGTCACGTTCCCCCCGCTGTCCACGTCACTTCTCCGGTCCCTGCGTGCCTGCCCTCGCGTCGATCGCCGCGCGGACGCGTTCGGTGTCGTCGGCGGTCCAGCCGTCGGGCGCGGCCACCGCGACCCAACCGTCGAGCACGGTGGTGCCGTAGTTGTGGCCGTGGCCGTCGGGCACCCCCGCCGCGTTGGCGAGGTCGGCCGCGACCTGCCAGAACGTGACGAACGGGAACCAGCGCATGTCCGGCAGGCGGTCGTCGCCCGGCGCCTCCGACAGCCAGTCCGGGCGGTTGAAGATCAGGTCCGGGCTCCACCACACCACCGGGTCCGACGGATGCTGGATGTAGAGCACCCGGGGCTTCATCCACGGGGACGCCGGACTCCCGATCGAGGCCGCGTCATTGGCGAAACGCACCACCAGCCCGTCGGAGTACATCGGTTCGACCTGCCGAGTGCCCGGGTCCCGCCGTGCTTCGAGCTGGCTCCACAGGGTGTTCGAGTTCGGCGGACCCACCCACAGCACCCCGTCGACGGTCTCCCGGATGTCGGCGAGCCCGTCGAACGCCGCCTCGCCTGCCTGCGTTCCGAGGCTCTCCCCGTAGATCAGCAGTTTGGGCCTGGTCTCCGCGGGCTCGCGCAGCCAGCGCTCGTGCACGCGGCCGATCAGCGCCCGCCCCGCCTCGGCGGCCTTGTTCCGGTCCGCAAGAAACGAGATCCAGCTGGGCAGGTACGAGTACTGGTTGGCAACGAGGGCGCTGTCGCCGTTGTGCACCAGCTCGATCGCCTCGGCCGCGGTCGGGTTGACCCAGCCGGTGCCGGTGGTCGGGATGACCACCAGGACACTGCGGTGGAAGGCTCCGGTGCGCTCGAGCTCGGCGATCACGACGTCCAGTCGGGCGTCGGTGTCCGCCGCCGTCTCCAGCCCCGCGTACACACGGATCGGTTCGAGCGCCTGCTTCCCGTTCACCGCTGTGAGTTCGTCGGCGTGCATGCCCCGCGAGACGAAGTTCCGGCCCTCGAAGCCGAGCGACTCCCAGCTCGCGTACGAGTCGGGACTGCCGGACCGCTCGAGGGCGGTCGGCTGCTCGACGCCCTCGCGGGTGGTGTTGTTCTGCAGGCTGAACGCGGAGTTGATCGCCGCGTAGGCGGCGTCGAACAGCACGTCCGTCACCATGGTGTAGCTGAGGAACGCGACCAGCACCACGCCGATCGGTGCGGCGGCGGAACGCGGCACCTTCAGCCACCGGTTCAGGTAGCGGGCGACCAACCTCACCAGGTCCCGGAGCACCCGCCACAACGAGATCAGCAGCGCCGCCACCAGCATGCTGAGCAGCAGCGTGCGAAGGTAGCCGGTGGTGGTGGTGCCCTCGGCGTCGGTCAGCGCGGCCAGCTCACGCTGCCAGGCCGCCGAGGCGATGAGCATGCCGATCGACACCAGCAGCGACAGGGTCGGCACCGCGATCTTGAGCGCCAGCTGGACCTTCGCGGGCGGCGGCCACCAGGGCAGCCGCGCCAGCAGGAGCCGGTTGACCGCCCACCCGACCGCGGTCCCGACGCCGTAGCCGATGGCCGCGGTGATGCCACCGATCAGGCCCTGGTAGAGCCAGTCCCGGGGCAGCAGTGACGGCGTCAGCGACCAGCAGAAGAACAGCGCCGCGAACGCGATGCCCGTGTAGTCCAGCCGCAGCAGGCCCCACGCCCAGCCCACGAAGGGGTGCCGTTCCCGAAGCTCCTCGGGAGAGGCGAGGACCTCGACCCAGTTGGACGGCTCGTGCTTCGCACCGGCCGCTCCCCCGGCCTGCTTGGTCCCGACCTCTCCCCCGGTCAAGGACTCAGCCGAAGAGTTCGGGGAGCGTCGCCTCCGACAGTTCGCGCAGCTCGGCCATGCTCACCGAGAACTGGCCCTGGACCTCGATCGAGTCCGAGCCCTCGTCGACGACACCGATGCGCACCCACGGCAGGCCGCGAGCGGTGCACATGCCGGTGAACCGGGTCTCCTCGGTGCGCGGCACCGCGACAAGGACTCGGCCTGCCGACTCGGAGAACAGCGTGACGAACGGGTCCGCGCCCTCGGGGAGCAGGATCCGGCAGCCGGTCTCGCCTGCCAGCGCGGCCTCGACGACCGCCTGGGCCAGGCCGCCCTCGGACAGGTCGTGCGCAGCGCTGACCAGCCCGTCCCGCGAGCCGGCCAGCAGGATGTCGGCGAGCAGCTGCTCGCGCGCCAGGTCGACCTTCGGCGGCACGCCACCGAGGTGATCGTGCTCGACCTGGGCCCAGATCGAGCCATCAAGCTCATCGCGAGTCTCCCCCAGCAGGATCAGGGTCTCGCCCGGCTCCAGGCCGAGTCCGGTGGGGATGCGGCGGTGCACGTCGTCGATCACACCGAGGACGGCGACCACCGGGGTCGGCAGGATGGCCGTCGAGCCGGTCTGGTTGTAGAAGCTGACGTTGCCGCCGGTGACCGGGATGCCGAGGGTGGCGCAGCCGTCGGCGAGGCCGCGCACGGCCTGCTGGAACTGCCACATCACGCCCGGGTCCTCCGGCGATCCGAAGTTGAGGCAGTTGCTGACGGCCTTCGGGGTCGCACCGGTGACCGCGACGTTCCGGAACGCCTCGGCCAGCGCGAGCTGGGCACCGGCGTACGGGTCCAATGCGGTGTAGCGGCCGGAGGCGTCGGTGGCCAGCGCGATACCGCGGCCGGTCTTCTCGTCGATCCGGATGACGCCCGCGTCGGCCTGCTCGGCGAGCACGGTGTTGCCGCGCACGTAGCGGTCGTACTGCTCGGTGATCCACTTGCGGCTGCACAGCTGAGGCGAGGCCACCATGTTCAGCAGCGTCGTCTTCAGCTCCTCCGGCGTGGTCGGACGCGCGAGGGAGGTGGTGGTGTCCGCGACGAGCGCGTCCTGGGTGGCGGGACGCTGCACGGGACGCTCGTAGACCGGGCCCTCGTGCGCGACGGTGCGCGGCGGCACGTCCACCACGTTCTCGCCGTGCCAGTCGATGGTGAGCCGGTCTCCGTCGGTGACCTCACCGATGACGGTGGCGAGCACGTCCCACTTGCGGCAGACCTCCATGAACGCGTCCACGTTCTCGGGGGTGACCACGGCGCACATCCGCTCCTGCGACTCGCTGGAGAGGATCTCCGCCGCGGTCATGCCGGTCGCGCGGGTCGGCACCTTGTCCAGGTCGATGTGCATGCCGCCGTCGCCCGCGGCCGCGAGCTCGGAGGTGGCACAGGACAGCCCGGCGCCGCCGAGGTCCTGGATGCCGACGACCAGCTTCGCCTTGTACAGGTCGAGACAGCACTCGATGAGCACCTTCTCGGTGAACGGGTCGCCGACCTGCACGGCGGGCAGCTTCTTGGGGCGACCGCCGGACGACTCGTCGAAGGTCTCCGAGGCGAGCACGGACACGCCGCCGATGCCGTCGAGGCCGGTGCGCGCGCCGAACAGGATGATCTTGTTGCCCGCGCCGGAGGCGAACGCCAGGTGCAGGTCCTCGACCCGCATCGCGCCCGCGCACAGCGCGTTCACCAGGGGGTTGCCCGCGTAGGAGGCGTCGAAGACGGTCTCGCCGCCGACGTTCGGCAGGCCGAGGGAGTTGCCGTAGCCGCCGACGCCGCGCACGACGCCGTCGACGACCCGGCGGGTGTCGGGCGCGTCCGCCGCGCCGAAGCGGAGCTGATCCATGACCGCGATCGGGCGGGCGCCCATCGCCATGATGTCGCGGACGATGCCGCCGACGCCGGTCGCCGCGCCCTGGTAGGGCTCGATGTAGGAGGGGTGGTTGTGCGACTCCACCTTGAAGGTGACCGCCCAGCCGTCGCCGATGTCGACGACGCCCGCGTTCTCACCGATGCCCGCGAGCATCGAGGAGCGCATCTCGTCGGTGGTGGTCTCGCCGAAGTACTTCAGGTGCACCTTGGAGGACTTGTAGGAGCAGTGCTCGCTCCACATCACCGAGTACATCGCGAGCTCGGCATCGGTCGGGCGCCGACCGAGGATCTCCTTGATCCGGGTGTACTCGTCTTCCTTGAGTCCCAGTTCCTTGAAGGGCTGGGCGACATCCGGGGTCGCTGCGGCCTTGGTGACGGTGTCGACCTGCACGGTGCTCGTCTCTGAAGACACGGGGAGTCGGGTCCCTTCCCTGGAGGAGTCAAATCGGCCGCGGCTGGCGCCACGCTGCCTGGGCAAAGTCTAACCGCCAGGACAGCGTGCCCCCGCACTGGTAGCGGCCACCCGCGCCGTCACTGCTCGTCGGGGTACTCCACCCGCAGCAGCCGCGCGTCTCCTGTGGTCGCCGGGTCGGGACGGTCGGCCTGATCCGTGGCCCTCATCTGCAGACCGTTCAGGTCGGTGCGCATGTAGATGACGTTGTAGCGGTCCCAGGTGGTGGCCACGAACTCCAGGTGCTGGCCTGTGGCCCACGGATGCATGAAGCCGCCGTAGAGCGCGGGCACCAGCACCCCGCTGAGAATGGTCTGCTTGCCGCTCCACGGGCCCTCGAGCCGGTCGGCCTGCCGGATCACGAGCGAGTTGGTCTCGTCGGTGTACATCGCCACCCACTTGTTCAGGTAGTCGTTCCACTGCACCGCGAGCTCGCTGACCGGCGAGCCGATCACCGGTGTCGCCTGCGCGAGGTCGGCGACCCAGGCGCTGCCGTTCCAGTACGTGTAGGCGTTCAGGTCGCGGATCTGAGCGGCGGGGACGCGGGCGAGCAGCGCGGTGCCCTGCCGGCCGGACTCGGTGCCGTACTCGTAGACGAAGCCGTCCTTACCGTCGACGAAGGCGCTCTGCTGGAACTTCGAATTGGCCGGGTTCACCGCGGGGATGCCCGGGATACCGATGCCCTCGGTGTTGGCGCGGACGGTCGCCGGGTCCGCGGTCCAGTTCTCCCCGTTGTCGGTCGAGTACGCGATGGCCGAGTAGTTGGTGGTCCAGTTGCCGGGGGTGTCCCAGGACCGCACCGACATGAACCGGACGTACTGCACCCCGTTCACCGCGATGCCCGCGGTGGGAATGGTCGTGTACTCGCCGGGGATGGCGAAGCCGGGGATGATCTCCTTGGAATTGTTCGGGCCGGCCAGCGGCGAGCTGTCGATCCGCATGCCGTCGGACAGCACAGTGTCGGAACTGCGGAACAGGACGTTGCTCCGCCAGTCGTCGCCGTCGGCCTCGCAGTCGCCGACGGTGTCACCGAACGCCATCATCACGTCGTGGCGGCCGAGCGCGTTTCCGTTGTCCCACATGATGCCCAGGTCGGTGCCCGAGACGTTGAAGCGCGAGATGGTGTTGTTCGGGCTGCCCGGACCCGTGACCATCTCGATCGCCTTGGTCTTGCCGGTCAACTGCGGGACGCCGCCGTCCGGCGGGCCGGTGAGCCACGGCAGCGCCCCGGCAAGCGATCCGGTACTGCTACCGCTGCTCCCGCCGCTCGAACTGCCCGATCCGCCCTGACCGCAGGGGCCGCCCTCGGCCGCCGCGGCCGGCGAAACCGCCGACGCCGCAAGGGCAACCGCGACCACCGTCGCAGACAGGGCGGACGACCACGACCGACTCAGTGCGTGCACGAAGATGTTCCTCTCGGAGCTGGGCAGGGCGCGCGAAAATGTGCGCGGCCCAGCCAACCACGAGAAAATTGTCACTGAGGTGCCTGCTGGGGCAATTGTTACTAAACGTCAACAAACACCTTCGTCGACCGGTCCTACTCCGCGGGCGTCAGGAAGGCCGCCAGCGACTCGGCGTACGCGGTCACGTCGGCCGCGCCCATCAGCTCCCGCGCCGAGTGCATCGCGAGCTGTGCAGCTCCCACGTCGACGGTGGACAGCCCGGTCCGCGACGCGGTGATCGGTCCGATGGTGGAACCACACGGCAGGTCCGCGCGGTGCACATAGCGCTGCAGCGGCACGCCCGCCTGATCGCAGGCGAGGGCGAAGGCGCCCGCCCCTGCCGCATCGGTGGCGTAGCGCAGGTTCTGGTTGACCTTGAGCACCGGACCGCCGTTGATCTCGATCCGGTGCGCGGGCTCGTGCCGGTCCGGGTAGTTCGGGTGGGTGGCGTGCGCCATGTCCCCGGACGCGCACACCGAGCCGGCCATCGCGCGCAGGAAGTCCTCCCGGCCGCCGCCGCGCGCCAGCACGATCCGCTCGAGCACCGAGTTCAGCAGGTCGGAGAAGGCACCACGGTCGGACATGCTGCCGACCTCCTCGTGGTCGAACAGTGCCAGCACCGGAATCGCCTCGGCCGGGTTCTCCACCGCGGCGAGCAGCGCCCGGCTGCCCGCGTAGCAGGTGCCCTGGTTGTCCAGGCGCGGCGCGCTGACCAGCTCGCCGTGCAGCCCGACCACCGCGCTCGGCGCGAGGTCGTGGGTCATCAGTTCCCAGCCGAGCACCGCGCCCGGATCGACGCCGGCCTCCTCGGCCAGGAAGCCGAGGAACCGCCGCGGCGAGGAGCCGACACCCCAGATCGCATTCACGTGCCGCTGCGGGTCGAGCTGCACCCCCTTGCGGTCCTCAGACAGGTGGATGGCCAGCTGCGGCACCCGCAGGATCGGCCGGTCCACTCGGATCAACTTCTCCTGCAGCGTGTTTCCGTCGCGAATGCTCAGCCTGCCGGAGATGCCCAGATCTCGGTCCAGCCAGGAGTTCAGCCACGCGCCGCCGTACGGCTCGAGGCCGACCAGCTGCCAGCCGGCGGAATCGAGGTCGGGGTGCTGCTTGACCCGCAGGTTCGGGCTGTCGGTGTGGCCGCCGACGATCCGGAACGGCGCCGCCTCCCGCCCGCTGGCCTCGGTGCTCCATGCGACCAGCGAGCCGCCGCGCACCAGGAAGTATCGACCGGGAGCCGACGGCCAGCCCTGGGTCTCCCGCAGCCGCACGAAGCCCGCGACGGTCAGCTCGCCCGCGACCGTTTCACAGACGTGGAACGGTGACGGCGACGCGTCGACGAAGGAGCAGAGCCCGGTTGCGGTGGCGTCGGTGAGCTGCGGCATGAGTCGATCCTAGTGACCGGGTCGACCCCGTCAGTGGCTGCCCGACACGCAGAACCTGTTCCCGTCCGGGTCGGTGAGGGTGACCCACCGGAAGCCGTCCATGTCGTGCCGCTCGTACTCCTGCGCACCGGCAGCGGTCAGCTCGGCCACCTCCGCGTCGAGGTCCTCCGCGATCATGTCGAGGTGCACCCGGTTCTTGCCCGGCGTGGGGTCCGGCACCTTCTGGAAGGCCAGCTTGTGCGCGGCGCCCGGCACCTCGACCATGTAGAACCAGCCGTCGTTCTCCTGCTCGATCCGGCCACCGACCCGCTCGGCCCACCACGCGGCGAGCGGACCCGGTTCGGCACTGTCGAAGGTGATCATGCCCAGTGTCAGTGTCATGCCCGAACGCTACCGCCGGGCACCGACATTCGGCGCGAACTCGTTCGCGGGGACCGCCGCCGAGGTCGACTACCGTTGGCGCACAGGATGAGCCACACCCGACGCAGACCGGAGCCCACGATGACCGAATCGCCTCGCCCGCCACGGGCTCCCGAGTCCCAGACGGTGACCAGCCCCCTCTCCCCTGCGGCCATCTTCCTCGTCGCGACCGTAGACGCCGGGGGCGAGGCGCTCACTCGCTCGCTGCTCGCGGACGCCGCTGGCCTCCGCCGGGCGGTCGGGCTGCGGGTGCCGGGCTCGGGTCTGGAACTGATCGTCAGCATCGGCTCGGACGCCTGGGACCGACTGTTCGCCGGGCCGCGACCCGCGCAGTTGCACCCGTTCCCGGCGTTGCGCGGCGGGAAGCACCAGGCCCCGTCCACTCCGGGCGACCTGCTCTTCCACATCCGGGCGATGAGCCTCGACGCCTGTTTCGAGCTCGCACACCAGATCGCCAAGCGGCTCGCGGGCGCGGCCACCGTGGTCGACGAGGTGCACGGCTTCCAGTACTTCGAGAACCGCGACCTGATCGGCTTCGTGGACGGCACCGAGAACCCGTCTGGGCGAGGCGCCGTCGCGGCGGTCACCGTTGGCGACGAGGACCCGGCCTTCGCGGGCGGCTCCTACGTGCACGTGCAGAAGTACCTGCACGACATGTCGACGTGGGAGGCGCTGCCGGTTCCCGAGCAGGAGAAGGTGATCGGGCGCACCAAGCTCGAGGACATCGAGATGAGCGCCGACGTCAAGCCGGCGAACTCACACGTCGCACTGAACGCCATCAAGGACGAGCAGGGCGAGTCGCTGGAGATCCTGCGCGCGAACATGCCGTTCGGCCGCGTCGGCGACGGCGAGATGGGCACGTACTTCATCGGCTACTGCCGCACGCCCGCGATCACCGAACGGATGCTCGCGAACATGTTCCTCGGCGATCCGCCCGGCAATTACGACCGGCTGCTCGACTTCTCGGTCCCGGTCACCGGATCCGCGTTCTTCACCCCGAGCGCCGACTTCTTCGACGCCCTGCCCGGGGCGCCGACCGACTGATCGGCCGCGCCCCGGCGGGTCCTCAGTGGCCCGGCAGCACGCAGACGCTGTCGAGTCCGAGCACGTGATTGAGCCTGCCGAACGCCAGCCAGGAGCCGATGCTCATCGAGAGCTCGACGACCTCGGCCTGGGTGTAGTGCTCGAACATCCGGGTCCAGAACTCGTCGTCCAGCCCGTGGTGGTCGAGCGCGTACCGCTCCGCGTACTCCGCCGCCAGCCGGGTGCGATCGTCGAAAACGTCGGTGGTGCGCCAGTTCTCGACCGCATCGTCGAAACCGGCCTCCACCTTCTTGCCGTCCCGTTCGGTGCGCCAGTCCTGGCAGAAGATGCAGCCGTTGATCTGCGCGATCCGCAGCCGGGCGGCCTCGAACGCACGCAGGTCGATGGTCGAGTGTTCGTACACGGACAGCGAGAACTTCGAGGCCGCGATCCCGATGCCGGGGACCATCTCGCCCCACACGTACCCGATCGGGTCCTTGTCTTCGGGAATGTCGATGAGCATGGCTCGTCCTTTCGTGACTACCGTTTTCCGAGTTTGCCGACTGCGGGGCGCAGCGGGACGTCGAGCGCGTCGTAGATTCCGGGTTCCGCCGCCACCAGCCAGTCGATGGCGCTCACCAACCGCCCGACCGCGGTGGCGTTTCCGCCCGCGGACCGGCTGCCGTCCTCGTCGGTGCACTCGACCGACACCTCGATGCGCGGGCGGCCCTCGATGATCACCCGGTGGGCGCCGTCGCCGTCCGGCGGCATCGGCCAGTCGGTGGCGCACGTCGGGTGGATCCGGGTGACGTGTTCGATGACGATCCGGGGCTCACCGTCGACGATGCCCTGCACCTCGAACCGCACCGCGCCCTGGGTGCCCGCCTCGAACTCGCCCATCGTCTTGGTGGTGACGGTCGCGTCGAGCGCGCGCCGGTCGAGGGTCTCGCGGATCTCGTCGAGCTCGACGCCAAGCGCCCGCGCCATCATCCGGATCTGCCCGCCCCACACCATGGTCGGGATCGTCGGCGCGATCATCGGCGGCAGGTAGTCCATCGGCTGACCCATGCCCACCAGGTAGCGCACCGAATCGGGCTGGTCGTAGGTGGAGTAGTCGAAGATCTCCTGGCAACGGATCACGTCGACGGTGCTGCCCAGTCCGCTGAGCAGCAGCGGCAGCACATCGTTGCCCCAGCCGGGGTCGACGCCCGAGGCGAACAGCGAGCCGCCGCCCTCCGCGATGGCGGCCAGCACCGGGTCCCGCAGTTCGGGCGGTGCGTTGGTCGGGTCGTAGAGCGGGTACAGCGCCGGACTGACGACGACCGCGCCCGCGCGGATCGCCCGGCAGATGTCCGCGAGCGCGTCGTCGGGCCGGATGTCGCCGGAGGCCGCGTACACCACCGCGCCCGGGCTGGCGGCCAGCACCGCCTCGATGTCGTCGGTCGCCGCGACCCCCAGCTCGGAGCCGAGCCCGGACAGATCCCCCGCGTCGCGGCCGACCTTGTCCGGGTTGTTCACGATCACGTTCGCGAGCTTGAGCGCCGGGTGCGCATCGACGGCCCTGATGGCCGCCCGGCCGACATTTCCGGTACCCCACACCACCGTTGAGATCATGGCCGGGACGCTACCCAACTGGAACACGTTCTCGTGGGCGTTCGGCCGACTCAGGCTGGGGCGTCCGCCAACACCGGTGCGCGCGCCGGGCACAGCGGGACGTCGAGCGCGTCGTAGAGGCCAGGGGCCTGGCCGGCGAGCCAGTCGATGGCGCCGACCAGCCGACCCACCGACATCGCCTCGTCGCCGCCTGCGGGGGCGGCGCTCACCGCGATCATCGCGATCTGCGCGTCGCCCTCGACGATCACCCGATGCGCGGCGGACTGCCCGTTCGGCGGGCTCGGCCAGTCCGGCGCGCAGGTCGGGTCGATACGGTTGACGTGCTCGATCACGATGCGCGGCTCCCCGCCGACGATGCCCTGCACCTGCAAGCGCAGCGCGCCCTGCCCACCGGCGTCGAACTTGCCCATCGCGTCGGTCTCGATCGAGGCCTCGAGCGGCCGCCGTTCGAGGGTCTCGCGGATCTCGTCGAGTTCGACACCGAGCGCCCGGGCCATCAACCTCACCTGACCGCCCCACACCGTCGTCGGCATCCTGGGCGCGATCATCGGCGCCAGGTAGTCCAGCGGCTCGCCCATGCCCGCGAGGAAGCGCACCGAGTCGGGTTGGTCGAACCCGGAATAGTCCACGATCTCCTGGCAGTGGATCCGGTCGACACCCGCGCCGAGCCCGCCGAGCAGCAGCGGCACCATCTCGTTCGTCCAGTCGGCGTCCACACAGGTCACAAAGAGCGAGCCGGTGCCCTCCGCGATCGCGGCGCGGATCTCCTCGCGCAGCTCGTGCCGATCGTCGCGATGGTCGTACAGCGGGTAGATCGACGGGGTCACCACGATCGCGCCGACCCGGAGCGCCGCGCAGATGTCGGCGACCACCTCGGCCGAGCGGATGTCACCGGAGGCCGCGTACACCACCGCACGCGGGCCGGTCGCCAGGACGGCCGCGACGTCGTCGGTCGATTGCAGCCCGAGCACCCGGCCGAGGCCGCCCAGGTCGCCCGCGTCCCGCCCGGACCTGCCGGGGTCGTGCACGAGCACGGCCGCCAGTTCCAGACCAGGGTGCGCGTCGACCGCGCGAATCGCCGCGCGCCCGAAGTTCCCTGTCCCCCACACGATCGTCGAGATCATGGCCGGACGGTAGCAAAAAGGCGGACCGGATGACCGGTCCGCCCTTTGTGCGGGATTCGCCTCGAGCTCTGCTCAGGCGGTGAGGACCGCGTCCAGCGCCGAGTAGAACATGCCGAGGCCGTCGTCGCTGGGTCCGGTCAGCGACTCGGTCGCGTGCTCGGGATGCGGCATCAGGCCGACGACCCGGCCGTTCGCCGAGGCGATACCCGCGATCGCGCGCTGCGAGCCGTTCGGGTTGTCGCCCGAGTAGCGGAACACCACGCGGCCCTCGCCCTCGAGCTCGTCGAGGACCTTCTCCGAGGCCTGGTACCGGCCCTCTCCCGACTTGAGCGGGATGAGGATCTCGGCGCCCGACTCGTACCTCGAGGACCACGCGGTCGAGGTGGACTCCACCTTCAGCCACTGGTCCCGGCAGATGAAGTGCAGGCCCTCGTTGCGGGTCAGGGCGCCAGGGAGCAGCCCCGCCTCGCACAGCACCTGGAAGCCGTTGCAGATGCCGAGCACCGGCATGCCGCCTGCCGCGGCCTTGATGACCTCTTCCATCACCGGCGCGAACCGGGCGATGGCGCCACAGCGCAGGTAGTCGCCGTAGGAGAAGCCGCCGGGCACGATGACCCCGTCGACGCCCTTGAGATCGGCATCGCCGTGCCAGAGGCTGACTGCCTCGCCGCCTGCCAGGTTCACCGCGCGGGCAGCGTCGACGTCGTCGAGGGTGCCGGGGAAAGTGATGACTCCGATGCGGGCGCCCGAGCCACTCCGCGTCGCTTCGCTCATGTTCACTGGACTCGGGTGACCTTCCAGTCCTCGATCACCGTGTTGCACAGCAGCGACTCGGCGATCTTCTCCAGCTCGGCGTCGTCGACACTGTCGTCGACCTCGAGCTCGAAACGCTTGCCCTGGCGAACATCCGAAACTCCGGTGAACCCGAGTCGGGGCAGGGCGCCGACAACTGCCTGCCCTTGGGGATCGAGAATCTCGGCCTTGGGCATGACATCGACAACGACACGGGCCACGTGCTGCTCCTCGCTAGGTGCTCCGGTGCGCCCGGGAATGATCCGCCGGGCAACAGGCAGTTTACCGGCGCATACTCGAACCCATGCGACTGACCCACTTCGGCCACTCCTGCGTGCTCGCCGAGATCGACGGGGCAACCGTCCTGTTCGATCCCGGCAACTTCTCGCACGGCTTCGAGGGCATCACCGGCCTGGACGCCATCCTCATCACCCACCAGCATCCCGACCACGCCGACCCGGCGCGGCTGCCCGCCCTGGTCGAGGCGAACCCGGGCGCGGCGCTGTACGCGGATCCGCAGACGGCTGCGCAGCTCGGCGGCCGGTGGACGGCTGTGCACGCGGGCGACACGTTCGCCATCCGCGACGTCCAGGTCACCGGGGTCGGCGGGCGGCACGCGGTGATCCACCCGGAGATCCCGGTGATCGACAACACCGGCTACCTCCTCGGCGATCCGGCCGCGCCCGCGCGGCTGCTGCACCCGGGCGATTCCCTGTTCGTGCCCGAGCAGCCGATCGATGTGCTGGCCATCCCGGCCGTCGCGCCGTGGATGAAGATCTCGGAGACCGTCGACTACCTGCGGGCCGTCGCGCCGCGGGTCGCGGTGCCGATCCACCAGGGCATCATCAACGACCCCGCGACCGGCATCTACTACGGCCGGCTCCGCGAGATGGGGCCGGCCGGAACCGAGTTCCTGGTGCTCCCGGCCGAGTCCGTCACCGAGGTGAGCTGACCGCTGCGGCGGCAATGGGGTGGACGAGCGCCCGCGCGGCGAGGTGACTACGGTCACAGTCATCAGTCGCCGTCACACAGGAGCCACCCATGCTGAGCACGATGCAAGACGCCCCGCTGTCGATCGCCCAACTGCTACGGCACGGGAGCACGGTGCACGGTGCGGCGGAGGTGGTGACGTGGACCGAGTCGGGGCCCCGCCGGACCTCCTACGCCGAGGTGGGCAGGCGGTGCGCGGCGCTGGCGCACGCCCTGCGCGGCCTCGGTGTCACCGGGGACCAGCGGGTGGCGACGTTCATGTGGAACAACTCCGAGCACCTCGAGGCGTACCTGGCGGTGCCGTCGATGGGCGCGGTCCTGCACACGCTGAACATCCGACTGTTCCCGGAGCAGCTGGTGCACGTGGCCAACCACGCCGAAGACCACGTGATCATCGTCGACCCGTCCCTCATCCCGCTGCTGGCGCCGCAGCTGCCACAGCTGACCACCGTCAAGCACGTGATCGTCACCGGCTCCTCCACCGCCGGGCTCGAGGCCCCCGAGGGGGTGCAGGTCCACACCTATGAGGGCCTGATCGAGGGCCAGCCGGGCGAGTTCGACTGGCCTGAGGTCGACGAGCGCAGCGCCGCGGCGATGTGTTACACCTCCGGCACCACCGGTGACCCGAAAGGTGTTGTCTACTCGCACCGTTCGATCTACCTGCATTCGATGCAGGTGTGCATGTCCGACGGCCCGAACCTCGCCCAGGGCGACCGCGCGCTGGCGGTGGTACCGCAGTTCCACGCCATGTCCTGGGGCCTGCCGTACGCCGCGTTCATGATCGGCGCCTCGCTGATCATGCCGGACCGGTTCCTGCAGCCCGCCCCGCTCGCCGAGCTGATCGCGGCCGAGAAGCCCACCCTCGCCGCCGCGGTGCCCACCATCTGGCAGGGCCTGCACCTGCACCTCGAGCACCACCCGCAGGACATCTCCTCGATGCGGGAGGTGCTGATCGGCGGATCCGCGGTCCCGCCCGCCCTGATGCACACCTTCGAGGACGAGCACAGCGTCTCGGTGCTGCACGCCTGGGGCATGACCGAGACCTCCCCGCTGGGATCGGTTGCCCGTCCGCCCGCGGGCACCACCGGCGACGAGATGTGGAAGTACCGCTACACCCAGGGCCGGTTCCCCGCCTCCGTGCAGGCCCGACTCATCGGCGACGACGGCACCGTCCTCCCCTGCGACGGCACCTCCGTCGGCGAGCTCGAGGTCCGCGGGCCCTGGATCACCGCGTCCTACTACGGGGTCGACGCGGCGGACAAGTTCGACGACGGCTGGCTCAAGACCGGCGACGTCGGATCGATCACGCCCGACGGCTACCTCAGCCTCTCGGACCGCTCGAAGGACATCATCAAGTCCGGCGGCGAGTGGATCTCCTCGGTCGACCTGGAGAACGCCGTGATGGGACACCCGTCCGTCGCCGAGGCCGCCGTCATCGGCGTGCCCGACGAGAAGTGGGACGAACGCCCCCTGGTTGCGGTGGTGCTGCGCGAGGGCACCACGACGACCGTCGAGGAGCTGCAGCAGTTCCTCGACGGCAAGGTCGCCAAGTGGCAGGTGCCGGAGAACTGGACGCTGATCGACGCGGTCCCGAAGACCAGCGTCGGCAAGTTCGACAAGAAGCGCCTGCGCGCCGACTATCACGAGGGTGGGCTGAAGGTCACCCGACTCTGATCGTGCGAACGGGGCGCGACCCATCGGGTCGCGCCCCGTTCGCCGATTCAGACTGCTTGGCTGACGCCGGCCCGGCCGTTCTCGATGTGTCCGACGAGCGTGCGCCTGAAGTCCGGGTCCTCGTCGACGGTCACGGTCGCCTGATACCAGCCGTCCACCGACTGCACCCTCATCGATTCCCTGCCGCCTGCCGCGAGTCGACGGCGCTGGCCGTCGATCACGACGGTCAGCCCACGCTCCCCAGGGTTCTTCACCGTCAGGTCGAGCGCTCCCGCCGCCGCGTCGACCCTGGTTGACAGTTCGAGCGCGGCCGCCGCGCCATCGGTCGAGCCGGCGAACTCCCTCCTGAAACCGTTGGGGCCCAACAGGGTCAGGCTGTAGCGCGGACCGGGGAGGGCGACGGTGTCCTCGATCTCGCCGCGGACGTCGTAGTGCCGCGGCGCGCCGAACTCGCCCGCATAGGGGTACAGGGCCAGGTGCGCCGAGGCGGCACCGGAGTTCACCAGGTGCACCGTCACCGAACGAGCCCCGGGGTCCGCGGTCGCGTAGGCGTCGGGCTGGTACGGCAGCGCCCGGGCGGGCCGGGTACCGCCCTCCTGCACCGGCATTCGCTGCAGGGCCGGCGGCGTCGGCGTCCACCGCGGCTCCAGCGGCGGGGTGGGCCGCGGCTGCGCGACGTTCGGCCGACTGCGCGGATTGGTGAAGTCGAAGGCCGAGGTCAGGTCGCCGCTCACCGTGCGCCGCCACGGGTCGATCTCCGGTTGGGTGATCCCGAACCGCTTCTCCAGGAACTGGTTCACCGACGTGTGGTCGAACACCTGCGAACACACGAACCCGCCCACGGTCCAGGGCGAGATGATCGTCATCGGCACCCGCGGTCCGAGACCGAGCGGCTGACCGGCCACCCACTCCGAGTCGACCGAGAGCGGCGGACGCGGCGGCGGCACGTGGTCGAAGTAACCGTCGTTCTCGTCGAAGTTGACGATCACGGCCGTCTTCGCCCACAGATCCGGGTCGGAGGCGATGGCGTCGAGCACCTGGTACAGCAGCGTCGCGCTCGCCGCAGGCGACGATCCGGACGGGTGCTCCGAATCCACCTCGGGCGGAACCAGGTAGCTGACCTGCGGCAGCTTGCCCGACTCGACGTCCTTGCGGAACTCGGCGGCGAGCGTGCCCGGCCGCGACCGGTACAGCCCGCGGTCGTAGAGCTGACGGTCGGCGGGGGAAAGCCCGTTCACCGCGACCTCGAGCGCCCCCAGCGCCACGTCCTGGGCGGCGGGTGGCAACTCGGGCAGCGCGAGATAGAAGCCGGCCAGCGTCTGCAGCTCGTACGGGACCAGGCCGGGGTTCCCCAGCAGGTGGGACCCCACCTTCTTGAAGGTGGCGAAGTACTCGAGGTTGTTGTCGCCGAAGTTGTCCCACTCCTGGTACGTCTTCCAGGAGATGCCTGCGGCCTGAAGCCGCTCCGGGACGGTGGTCCACCCGTACCCGGCATGCCAGGGGTCGTAGGCGGCGTTGGTGACGGCGCGCCCCTCGGGACCCGGCTCCGACGACCCGGCCGGCCCCGCCGACCCGGTCAACCCGGCCGCCCCGGCCGGGAGCAGGCCTGCGGGTTCGAATCCGGTGTACCCGGACACCCAGTAGTTGCGGTTGGGGCTGGTCGACGTCGGCACCGAGCAGTGGTAGGCGTCGCAGATCGTGAACGCGTCCGCGAGCTCGTAGTGGAACGGGATGTCCTGGCGGTCGTAGTAGGCCATCGTCGTGCCCGTCTTCGCCGCGATCCAGCCGTCGTGCCAGCCGTCGGCGAGGGCCTGGTGTCCGCCCTCCCAGCTGTGGTCGAGCCCGGTGACGTTCTGGGTGTCCATCCGCTGGGCGGCGGCGGAGTCCCTGATCGGGAACGGCAGCACCGGACCGTTCGGGCCCGGCTGCTCGAATACGGAGGCCCCGGTCCGCAACCGCAACGAGTTGGGGTCACCGAATCCGCGTACCCCGCGCAGCATTCCGTAGTAGTGATCGAACGACCGGTTCTCCTGCATGATCAGGACGACGTGCTCGACCGACTCGAGTCCTCCCGGGCGGACCGGCGTAGCCAGCGCACGCTGCAGCGACGGCGGCAGCATCGAGGTGGCGGCGACAGCTGCGGCCGCGCCGGCACCGGCAGTGAGAAACCTCCGCCGGGAGAGAGAATTCCGGGTCACGCGACCTCCACTGTCCGATCGATCCGTACGTCAAACGAATCGGACTGTAGACCAAACGTCCAGTTGACGTGGCAGGTCTCGAGATAATGTCGACTCAGGCCACCCGCGATCCGGAACCCTTGGCCTGCCAGCGATATCCGGTCGGCTGCGCGCCGTGGTGCAGCGACAGGTCGACGGCGTCGAGGAGGGCCTGCCGCGGCCCGGACCGCCCGAGTTGCTTGGCGGAGATCGCGAGGCGCACCACCCCGCCGCGACGGGCGGTGCGGCCCGCGCCCAGCACCAGCGCCCGGCACCACCATGGCTCCGCCCGGAAACCCTCGCCGACACCGAGAACCCGGGCCCGCACCACCGTGCCGCGCTCGAGATCGTGGATGCCCGCGGCCCCGGCGAGCAGCCGGAACCCGGTGCGGGGCAGCGCGGCCACCGCGCCGGGCGAGGCCAGCCAGCGGGGCGCGGCGAACGCGCGCGTGCGCAGCCCGGTCTCCTCCATCACCCGGTCCGCGGCCAGCAGCCGCAGCGCGGCCTCGTGCTCGGGCAGGGCCGCGAACTCGGCGCGGCGCTTCTTGGTGGCGGCCTGGTCGTATCCGTGCAGCACGATGGCGTCGCCGCCCGCCTGCCGCCGCCGCAGCCAGTCCTGGGTGCCCTCGTCGCGGACCAGCCGGTACTTGTCCTTCAGGCGCGGGGCGACGAGCAGCGAGAGCTGAACCCCGCGCCCGTCCATCTCCCTGGCGAAGTCGGCGGCGAGGTCCCTGGTCTCGGCCCGGATCCCCGAGAGCGACACGATCAGCTGTCCGGCCATGCGCCCAGGGTCGCACCCGAAGATGTACGGCCGCTGACGCCGACGTGAGCATTCGGCGAGAAGCAGCGCCCTCGGCCGGACCTACGGGCGGGTGCGCGACCCGTTGCGGTCCCGCCACCACTGCGGCGCATCGACGAAGTGGTTGTCGTACTCCTCCTGGGCGGGCGCGAGCTCCTCCACCGACGCCTCCCCCGCCTGGATCCTCGCGAGCAGCCGGAAGTACTCGAACCGCTGCACCCCGGGGGTCAGCACGATCAGCACCCGGGCCGCGGAGTCCGGCGTCGCACCGAACGCATGTGGCATGAGCTTGGGCACCACGAGGGAGCCACCCGCCGCCACGGTCACGATCTCGTCGCCTGCCATGACGCGCAGCTCGCCGTCGAGGACATAGAACAGCTCCGACGACCTGGTGTGGAAATGTGGCGCGGCGCCGTCCGCCCCGACCCCGAGGTGGACCTCGAGCGAGCTGAGCGCACCCGCCGTGTCCGAGGCGTCGTACAGCAGATGCATCGAGGCCCTGTCGTTCCCCACCACCTCGGCCCGGTCCGCCCGTGCCGAGGCCGCCCACTCCTCGCCGGTCATGCGACCAGCAGCCCTGCAGCGGCGATCATCGCGACCGCGGTGGCCCCATGGATTCCGAACGCGGCCTTGCGCGGACCACCGTTGGTCAACACGATCCACATGTCGCCGAGGGGAACGAAGGCGAGCAGCAGCATCAGGAGCGCGAGCTGGTCGCGCGCGGCGAAGGTGAAGACGATCACCAGCAGGCCCGAGGCGATGTCGCGGATGCCCTTGACCTGCCACCAGCCGCGGGCATCCGGCGCCGGGCTGGTGGGCAGACCGAAGCCGGCCGCGTTCTTCGCGTTCTTCCCCATATAGGCCACACCGATGGCGATGATCCCGAGCGCACCGATCCAGCTGATGACGAGTCCGATCCAGTTCAACATGGCCGAGCCTTTCGTTTGTAGTATTTCTACCAACGTTAGCTTACCGATGAACGCTTGTCTATCAGTGATAGAGTTTTGGCATGGGAGTTCGAGAACGCAAGGAGAGGGAGCGGCAGGATCGCGCGCACAGGATCGTCGAATGCGCTCGGACCATCGCCGAGAAGGAGGGCTGGCCCGCCGTGACCACGCGGCGCCTGGCCGATGAGATCGAGTACAGCCCTCCGGTGCTGTACGGGCACTTCCCGGAGGGCAGGGACGGCATCGTCAGCGCGGTCGCGCTGGTCGGATTCGCGGATTTCACCACGGCCATGCGGCGGGCACTGGAGGGCGCCGACGAGGCGGGACGGCTGACGGCGTTCATCCGCGCCTACCTGGACTTCGCGGCGGACAATCCCGCGACCTACGAGGCCATGTTCTCGATGCGGCTGGGGGTGCGGTTCGCACACGAATCGACCCCGCCGGAACTACGGGCGGGGTTCGAGACGCTGGTGTCGGCGATCGGAGGCGGTTCGACCGGCGACGCCGGGACCAGGGCCGAGGTCTTCTGGAGCGCGCTGCACGGAATGTGCGTGCTCACGCGCGGGCAGCGGCTCGCGCCGGACAACGAGGCCGCGCGCGTCGAGCGGCTCGCCGCACTGTTCGGGTGAACGCGAGAAGGCGGTCACGCACCAGGTGCGTGACCGCCTTCGTCGGCTGCGTCGCTACTTCGGCAGCACGGCCTCGATGGCCGCGACGACCTCGGGCGCATCCGGCACGGTCGTCGGGCGGAAGCGGTTCGCCACGGTGCCGTCGGGCGCGAGCAGGAACTTCTCGAAGTTCCACTGCACGTCGCCTGCCGCGCCCTCGGCGTCGGCGGCCTTGGTGACCTCGGCGTACAGCGGGTGCCTGCCCTCGCCGTTGACCTCGATCTTCTCCAGCAGCGGGAACGAGACGCCGTAGGTCGTCGAGCAGAAGGTCTCGATCTCCTCGGCGGTGCCGGGCTCCTGCCCCATGAACTGGTTGCAGGGCACGCCGACCACGGTGAGGCCGCGGTCCGCGTAGTCCTTGGCCAGCTGCTCGAGCGCCGTGTACTGCGGCGTGAGCCCGCACTTGGAGGCGACATTGACCAACAGGATCGCGTTTCCGTCGTAGGCACCGAGCGAGGTCGGGGACCCGCCGAGGGTGTTGATCTCGATGTTCAGGGGGTTCGTCATGAGGCCAACGGTACGGGAACTCGTGCGGCGCCGACCTTCTCGCTGCCATCGTGCGGGACGGCGATCGGACCGTCCTCGGGCAGGTGGTCGTCCACCATTGTCGTCTCGTCGAACGGCAGCTTCCCGTCCAGCACGGTCCGCACCCTCGACGCGTCGATGGTGCGCGTCCAGGTCCCGATCAGCAGGGTCGCCACCGCATTGCCGGAGAAGTTGGTGACCGCGCGGGCCTCGGACATGAACCGGTCGATGCCGACGATCAGCCCGACGCCGTCCAGCAGTTCCGGTCGATGGCTCTGCAGCCCACCGGCGAGGGTCGCCAGGCCTGCTCCGCTGACGCCCGCCGCGCCCTTCGAGGCGATGATCATGAACACCAGCAGGGAGAGCTGTTCGGGGAGCGCGAGCGGCTGCCCCATCGCGTCGGCGATGAAGATCGAGGCCATCGTCAGGTAGATGGCGGTGCCGTCGAGGTTGAAGGAGTACCCGGTCGGCACCACGATGCCGACGGTGGTGCGCTGCACCCCGACGTGCTCCATCTTGGCGATCAGCCGCGGCAGCGCCGACTCGGAGGAGGAGGTCGCGAAGATCAGCAGGTATTCCCGGGCCAGGTAGCGGACCAGCTTGAAGATCGAGAACCCGGACACCGCCCGCAGCATCAGGCCGAGCACACCGAAGACGAAGATCGCGCAGGTGATGTAGAAGCCGACCATCAGCGTGCCCAGCTGCACGACGGCGCCGAGACCGGTCTGGCCGACCACATTCGCGATGGCCCCGAAGGCGCCGATGGGCGCCAGCCACAGGATCATCGCCAGGATCCGGAACACCAGTTTCTGGACGTAGCCGATCCCGCGCAGGATCGGTTCGCCCTGCTTGCCCATGGACTGCAGCCCGAACCCGACGAGCAGCGCCACGAACAGCGTCTGCAGCACGCTGCCGACCGTGAGGGAGGACAGCAGCGACGTCGGGATGATCCCGGCGATGAAGTCCATGGTGCCGCCCGCGCCGTGCGCCTTCTCGGCGAGGTCCGCGCCGGCCGAGGAGGTCGCGGCGCTCAGGTGCAGCCCGCTGCCGGGGTCGAGCAGGTTGCCGACGAGCAGCCCGATACCGAGCGCGACCGTGGACATCCCGAGGAAGTAGGCCAGTGCCAGCCCACCGACCTTGCCGACGCTGGCCGCCGCCTTCACCGAGCCGATGCCCAGCACGATCGTGCAGAAGATGACCGGGCTGATCATCATCTTGATCAGGCTGATGAACAGGGTGCCGAGCACCCCGAGGGACTTGCCCAATTCCGGTGCGAGCCAGCCGACGAGCACACCGGCGACGACGGCGACGATCACTCCCAGGTACAGCCAATGGGTCCGGTCACGCTTGCCCGCGGTCGGCGGTGGTGGCGTATCGTCCCGCTTCGAATCGATGGTCATGACTGGTCCTCTTGACTGCCTCTCAAGGAAGTGAGCTGCATCACTTCGCCTCATGAAGAATGGTGTAGCGCGCCGCGACGGCAGTCACGGTTGCGTGCATTTCGTTCACGAGAGGACGGACGAATGATCAGGTCCCGACGGCGCGCGAGCCTCGCCGGCCAGGTATTGGTGCTGCAACTGCTGGTGCTGGCCGTGGTCGTGCTGACCGGCAGCGTGGTGACGATTCTCGACGAGCGGCGCGACGCCGACGCGGCCACCGAGCGCGAGGTGACGGCGGTCGCCGAATCGATCGCCTGGACCGATTCGACGGCGGCGGGCCTGCTCTCCCCCGACCCCAGCGCGGCGCTGCAGCCACAGACCGAGCGGATCCGACTGGCCACAGGCATCGACTTCATCGTCGTGATGGCGCCGGACCGAACCCGGTACACCCACACCAATCCCGCAATGATCGGGCAGGAGTACAGCGGCCACATCGACCGCGCGCTGGCAGGCGAGACCTTCACCGAGACCTACACCGGATCGCTCGGCCCGTCGATACGCGCGGTCACGCCGGTGTACGCCGACGGCCACATCGTCGGCCTCGTGGCGGCGGGTGTCACCAGGGAGAAGATCATCGACCAGTTCCTGCACGGACTGCCGCTGCTGCTCGGGGTGACGGCCGTCGCGCTCGTCGTGGCGGCCCTCGGCTCGGTCCTGCTCAGCAGGCGACTGCGCCGCCAGACGCTCGGCCTCGCCCCGGCCGAGCTGCGCACCCTCTACGAACACCACGACGCGGTGCTGCACTCGATCGGCGAGGGGCTGCTCGTCTTCGACGCGGGTTCGGACGTCGCCGAGGTGGTCAACGACGAGGCGCGACGCCTGCTGACGCTGCCCGACGGCCCGGTCACCCGCGCGCAGCTGCCGGAGTCGCTGCGAATCATGGGGCCGGGCCCGGTGAAGGACGAGGTCCACCTGACCGGGGACCGCGTGCTCGTGGTGAACCAGGATCCGGTGTCCTTCGAGGGCCGGGTGATCGGCACGGTGACCACCCTGCGCGACCACACCGAATTGCAGAGCATCACCGGGGAACTCGATTCCGTGCGACTGTTCACCGAGTCGCTCCGCTCCCAGGCGCACGAGTCGGCGAACCGGCTGCACACCGTCGTCACCATGGTCGAGCTCGGCCGCACCGAGGAGGCCGTCGCGTTCGCCACGGCCGAGCTCGCGCTGTCGCAGCAGCTCATCGACCGGTTGACCACGGCCATCGCGGAACCGGCCCTTGCGGCCCTGCTGTTGGGCAAGGTGAACCAGGCCGCCGAGCGGGGTGTGGACCTCACGGTCACCGATGACACCGCGCTGCCTGCCACCGGTCCCCTCACCGCCCGCGAATTGGTCACGCTCGTGGGCAATCTCGTCGACAACGCCATCGACGCGGCGGGCGCGAGCGCCGAGGACGAACGGCCATGGGTTGAGGTCACGATGCGCTCCGACGGCCCCGAGCTCAGCATCCGGGTCGCGGACAGCGGACCAGGGATGTCACCCGAGGCACTGGAGCGGGCCACCGCGCGGGGATACTCGACCAAGTCCGATCAACGCGGGCTCGGCCTTGCGCTGGTGATGCAGGTGATCACCAGGCACGGCGGCACCATCAACGCCGAGATGACCTACGGTTCGGTGGTCCTCGTCCGCATCCCCCTCGGAGACACCGAATGATCCGCGTACTGGTCGTCGAGGACGAGCCCCTCATCGCGGAGGCGCACCGCACCTACGTCGGCCGGGTACCCGGGTTCACCGTGCACTCGGTGGTGCACACCGGCAGCGCGGCGATCCGGGCGGTCGCCGCGGCGAACGCCACCGACGAGCCGATCGACCTGATCCTGCTCGACCTCGGGCTGCCCGACGGCAGCGGCCTCGACGTCGCCGCCGCGCTCGGCGGGGTGCGGCCCACCCCCGACATCATCGCGATCACCTCGGCCCGCGACCTGTCGATGGTCCGCGCGGCCGTGGCGCAGGGCGTCGTGCTGTACCTGCTCAAACCGTTCACCTTCGCCGCCTTCCGGGACAAGCTCGAGCGGTACCTCGAGTTCCGCCGGGCGCTGCCGACCGGCGAGAAGGCGGTCAGCCAGCGAGACGTGGACCGCGCGATGGCCGTCCTGCGAAGCACCGACGAGCGCTCCTCCGCACCGAAAGGTGTTGCGCCGCAGACCCTGCAGGAGATCTCCTCGGCCGTACGAGCCTCGGAGTCCGGCCTGAACGCATCGCAGGCGGCGGAGGCCGCAGGGGTCTCCCGGGTCACCGCCTGGCGGTATCTCGAGCGGATGGCCGAGGACGGACTGGTGGACCGGCACACGGAGTACGGGCGCGCGGGCAGGCCGCAGGTGCGCTATGTCTGGCGGTGACGCCTCACCGCGGCGCGGCGGTCACCCGTGTGGCGCCAGCGTAGGGACTCATCCGCAGCATGGCCCGCCGCGCGAAAGGCCTGGCGAGCGGCATCAGGTGCCGCCGCCACCCGAGGGTGGCGGCGATGTCCGAGACGATGTCGTCGAAGACGCGACGCTGGTAGCCCAGCAGTCGCTGACTGGCCGCCGTGTCCACCCAGTCGGTGGCATAGACCTTGCCGCTGAACGCGTCGTCCGGCAGCATGTCCAGGCCCATCGCGCCCAGCATCTCGGTCAGGAACTGACGATAGGTGATCTGACAGCCCGCGCCGCCGCCGAGGAACAACACCCGGCCCCACACCGCCGGGGTCTCGAGGGCGTTCGCGACCGCGACCGCGGCGTCGGCGGGGTGCAGCACCTCGATCCGGTTCTCCAGGCCGATCTCGAACATGATCGGGTCCGGCTTGCGGAGCCCCAGGATCGGGACATCCGCGAAGCGCGGGATGAACCAGTCCAGGCCGGACCCCCGCACCATGTCCTCGCCCTCGATCTTGTGCGCCGTGTACGCATCGGTGGCGACCCTCGGGTCGTCCACCCGCCGCGGCGGGTCCCGGTCCAGCGTATGACCGTGCACGTCGAAGGTGGAGGCGAACAACAGCTTCGGCGGACGCGGCTGCGCCAAGCAGGCATCGATGACATTACGGGCGCCGTCCACGTTGATCTGCCTGGCCTGCTCCGGATCGAGCTCGCTCCCGGGTGGGATCATCGCCGCCAGGTGCAGCACCACCTCGACGCCCTCGACGGCCGCCGCGACGACCTCGGCGTCCCGGATGTCGCCCCACACCGTGTCCACCCCCGCGAACCCGCGCGCCCGGCGCCGGTCCTCGGGGGTGTCGAGGGCAAGACATCGCACCCGGTGACCGCGGCCCAGCAACTCGGCGAGCACGTGCGAGCCGATATTGCCGAACGCGCCGGTCAGCAGGAGGTTCATGATCGGATGGTGCCCCTGCCTGCGATCAGCGGCAAGTCGAGCGCCGAGAGCAGGCCGGGCTTGGCGTCACCAAGGAACGGGATCGCATTGATGGCGCGCATCCCGGTTGCCAGGCACCCACCGGTGATCGGGTTGTCATCCTGTTCGCCTCGGAACACGGTCTCCTGGGTGATGTTCGGGCTGCCCTTGATGATCACCCGGTACACGTCGTTGTCCACCGAGGTGGCCCGCGGCCAGTGCGTCGCCGCGTCGTTGGTGATCCGGTTGACGTGCTCGATGACGATCTTCGCCTCGTCGCCCACCCAGCCGCGGATCTCGAATCGCACCGCGGCGCACTGGCCGGGTTCGATGACGCCGAACTTGTACTCGATCGGCTCGGTGGCCGCCCACTTCTCGTAGACCGTGTCGATCCGGTCCAGCTTCACCCCCACCGCATCGGCGATCATCGGGATGGTGTGGCCCCACGCGAAGATCAGCACCTCCGGGATCTCGAGCACAGCGGCCTGCTCGATCGGCGCGCCGATGCCCATGGTGGGGCCGTAGTCGCCCTCGTAGGTGGCGTAATCCAGCAGTTCCTGCACCCGCACGCTGTCGACCCGGCCGCAGACACCCATCAGTGTCATCGGGAAGAGGTCGTTGGCGAACCCGGGGTCGATTCCCGTGGTGAAACAGGACTTTCCGCTCTCCTGGCAGGCCTGCTCGAGCGCGACCTTCATCTCCGGCGGGCACGGCTCGGGGTAGACCAGCGGCGTCATCGAGGTGGACACCACGTGCTTGCCGGAGCGCAGCGCGGCGGTCATGTTGTCGATGTTCTGCACCGCGTACTCCGCGGTCGGACCGTAGTAGGCCACCGCGTCGGCCTCCACTGCGAGGGCGGCCTCGAAATCTGTTGTGGCGGCGAGCCCCACCGGGTCGACACCGATCAGGGTGCCGACATCGACGCCGTCCTTGGCGGGGTCGTGCACGATGACGCCGACCAGCTCGAAGGCCGGGTGATCGATCAGCTCACGGATGACCAGCTTGCCGACGACGCCGGTGCCCCAGACGATGACCTTGTGCTTCATGCCTTGCTGCCTCTCAAATATCGATGTGCATCAACAGGTTTCGCCGATCAGCGGAAGTACTCGCCTGCGTTGACGAACAGGGTCTGACCGGTGAGCATCCGGGCCCGGTCGGAGGCGAAGAACACCACCGAGTTGGCCACGTCATCGTCGGCGGGCACCTCGCCGAGCGGCATGTTCTTGGTGATCTCGCCGATGATGGTCTCCTCGGGAACCTTGCGCTCTGCGGCCGCGAGACCGACATACAGCTCGACCGGCGGGCCCCACATCCAGGTGGGGACGACGGTGTTCACCCGGATCTTGTACGGACCGAGCTCCTTTGCCAGCGACCACATCGCCGCGTGGAGCGCACCCTTCGACGTGGCGTACGCGGACTGCGGGAGCTGCGGATGGAACATCGCCTGCGAACCGATCAACACCACCGAGCCGCCCCGCTTCTTCAGCTCCGGCAGCGCGGCCTGGGTCAGGGTGAGTGTGCCGATCACGTTGGCGTCGAGCATCGACTTCCATGCGTCCAGGTCGGCGCCCTCCAGCCCGCCGAAGACGTCCTCCTTCGCGGCCACGTTCACCAGGGCATCCACTCCCCCGAAGCGATCGGCGGCCGTGCGGATCAGCTCACCGCAGGCCTCCTTCTCGAGGATGTCGGTGACCGCGTACGCGACCCGCTCCCCGGTGGGGTCGACCTCCTCGGCGACCGCCTTGAGGTTCGCCTCGGTCCGCGCGCCGAGCACGACGTTCGCGCCGTCGCGGTACGCGGCCAGCGCGATCTCCCGCCCGAGGCCGTTGCCGACCCCCGAGACCACGACCGTCTTGCCCTCCAACAGCTCCGCCATGTCAGCTTCCTCCGGTGTGATACAAGTCATTACGTAACTTCGAGTTACGATTTTTGCAACGTAACACCGCGTTACGCTATTGACAATGACTTCTGGCGAAGAGACAGCGGAGAAGGACGGCGAGCGCAGGCGCGGGCGGCCGCGGAATCCGGCGATCGACGATGCCGCGCTGGCCGCCGCCAGGGAGCTGCTGGCCGAGACGGGGTGGGACCAGACCACGATGGTGGCGATCGCCGAGCGCGCGGGGGTGGGCAAGCCGGCCCTCTACCGCCGCTGGCCGTCCAAGACGCACCTGGTGTTCGAGGCGATCTTCGGCTGGGTGGACGACGCGACGCCGGTCGCCGACGCCGCCGACCCGGCGGCGTGGATCCGCCGGTCCTGCGCCTACACCCTCGAGCTCTTCGGCCGACCGGAGGTGAAGGCCGCGCTGCCCGGCCTGCTGGCGGCGTTCCGCGATCGCGAGGACCTGTTGACGGCGCTGTGGACCGACTTCGGCGGGCCAGGCGTCGGCATGCTGGCCGACACCCTGCGCAGGGGCGGCGCGGACGACCGGGGCGCGGGAGAACCCGACGCCGCGGCACTGGACGCCCAGGCCACCATGCTGTTCATCGTCGGCGGCAGCATGGTGATGCGACTGCTGATGGCCGACGAGGAGGCCGACGCGCTCGCCCGCCGGATGCCGGACATCCTCCTCGGCGGTGTGGCCGGTCCCCCACCTGCTCGGTAGGCGCGGCCCCGAGATCGATCAGCGAAGCCTGGCGACCTCGGATCGGGCGAACGCGGTGGCGGGGGTCTCGCGCCCGCCGTCCTCCGCGATCTGCTCGGCGAGCTCGCCCGCCGCGGTCAGCACGTGGCCGGCGCGCTGTCGCGCGGCGCGATCACCCGTGGCCTTGAGGAATGCCTTGCGTTCGCGGCCGGTGCCGCTCACCGCGGCCAGCTCGGGTCCGGTGAGGACCCCGCGATCGACCTCGGGGGTGAGGATCGCGCGAACCCAGGCGCGCTCGGGCTCGGCGGCCCTGCGCAGGCCCATCACCAGCAGGGTGAACATCACGATCGGCACCAGGATCCAGACCCCGATCACGCCGACGATCGTGCCGTGCGAGAGCGCGGCCGCACAGTCCCAGACGCCGTGCAGCGCCATGGCGCCCACCATGAGCGCCAAGCCACGGCCGATGCGCCGGGGCTCGTCCGGCCTGCCGATCAACCACACCAGGCCCATGCAGAAGATCGCGCTGAACACGGTGTGTGAGGCGATGCCGGTGGCGGCGCGCATGACGATCGTCTGCACGACGGCTGGCCCCTGCTCCGCGCCGAACGCCCCGGCCGCGGCGGAGACGGCGTAGAGCAGGTCCTCGAAGACCTGGAAGCCGAGTCCGATGAAGGCGCCGATGATCGCCCCGTCGAAGGCGGTCCGCACGACCCGCGGCGCGAGCAGCAGGATCAGCACGAATCCGGCGGCCTTCCCGATCTCCTCGGTGAACGGCGCGGTCAGCGCGGCGCTCCAGTCCAGCGCGAAGGCCTGACCGTAGAGCTTGGTGTAGATCGACCGGATCGGGTCGTTCGCGGCGATCGCCAGGCCGAAGGTCGCGCCTATGCCGCCCCACAGGAAGGCCAGGACGCGCACCTTGACGGGCACGCTCCTGAACCGGTCGACATGGCTGATGATCAGCCAGAACGGCACCGTGTAGAGGGCGAACACGATCACCCCGGCAACCAGCGCGGTGGTCAGCACGGGCGCTCCGGGGGCCAGGTTCTCCAGCAGCCGGACCACCCCCGCCGCCATGATCAGCCAGTACACCCAGAACGCGAGGTTGCGCGGCTGGTAGATCCGGTACGGACGGCCGTACCCGGACCGCGCGATCGCGGTCAGTTGGAGCTGCTTGTCCACATCACCGGTGGCGTCACCTGTAAGTGCGGTCATTCGCCGGCCTCCTGGCGCTCGAACCGGATGCTGCCGAGCGTCGCCTCGACGTCGGCATTGTCGGCGATGACGTCGCCAGGCAGTCCCGCCGCGGTGATCGTGACGGCGGTCCCGTCGTCGACGAAGGCCGCGAGGAACCCCTCCCGATTGGGCTCGGTGAACTTCTCGATCACCCCGCGTGTGCCCATGGTCGAGTAGATCTCGTGCCGCTCCCCGGTGAGCCGCATACCCGCCGCGCGATTCATGCCCTCGCTGCGTTCGGCGGCCTCGTCGAGCAGCGCGTCGACAGACCCACTGAAGTCGGTGGCGTGCATCGACAGGATCATCGTCCCGCTACCGAACACCGCGTCGGTGCCCTTGATACCACTCGTGGTGGCATCGGTCTCGCGCAGTCCGGATACGAGATTCCACCCGTCCGGCGGGTCGACGGTCACCCCGGCCTTGAGCACCAGCACCTCACCCGCCGCAACCGGGTCGTCATAATCGATCGACCGGTCGATCGCCGGGACGACGGTGGCGTACAGGAACGCCAGCACGAGAATTCCCAGAGCAGGCAACAGGGTTCGGCGATCGAGGCCGAGGATCCGGCGGTCGACCGGCACCCAGTCGTCCCGTTCCTCTCGCGGCACCGGGTCGCGGTGGTGGCGGGTCGCTGCGTCGGTCATGGGATGAAGGTAGTGGTTCGCGGCGCGAACTACCTCACCGCGCCCGCCGTGGCGAGCACCCAGGCGTACTCGAACGCGACCTCTTTCCACTTCTCGTAGCGGCCGCTGACCCCACCGTGACCGGCGCTCATCTCGGTCTTGAGCAGCAGCGGCGCGTCACCCGTCTTGGTCGCCCGCAGCGCGGCCACCCACTTGGCCGGCTCGACGTACAGCACCCGGGTGTCGTTGATGCTGGTGATCGCGAGGATCGCCGGGTAGTCCTTGGCCGCGACGTTCTCGTAAGGGCTGTACGACCTCATGTACTCGTAGACGTCCTTGTCCGCCAACGGGTTTCCCCACTCGTCCCATTCGATCACCGTCAGCGGCAGCGAGGGGTCGAGGATCGAGGTGAGCGGGTCAACGAACGGCACGTTCGCCAGGATGCCCGCGAACAGCTCCGGCGCCAGGTTCGCGACCGCGCCCATCAGCAGTCCGCCGGCGCTGCCGCCGTCCGCGACCAGCTGCGCGGGCGTGGTGCGACCGGCGTCGATGAGATGCCGCGCACAGTCGACGAAGTCGGTGAAGGTGTTCTTCTTCGTCAGCATCTTGCCGTTGTCGTACCAGTGCCTGCCCATCTCGCCGCCGCCGCGGACGTGCGCGACCACGAAGACAACGCCGCGGTCGAGCAGCGAGAGCCGGGCCACCGAGAAGCCCGGGTCCATGCTGGACTCGTAGGACCCGTAGCCGTAGAGCAGCATCGACGCGGGCGCGGTCACTCCCTTGCGCTGCACGATCGAGATCGGGATCTTGGTCCCGTCCGCCGCGGTGGCCCAATCCCGATGCTGCTCATAGTCGTCGGGGTCGTAGCCGCCGAGCACCGGCTGCGACTTGCGCAGCATCAGCTCGCCGGTCGCCACGTCGTAGTCGTAGACCCGGCTGGGCGTGATGAACGAGGTGAAGCCCATCCGCAGCAGCGGGCCCGTCCACTCCGGGTTGGACCCGGCGCCCACCGAGTACAGCTCCTCGTCGAACTCGAGCTCGCGCATCTCGCCGTAGCCGTCGGCGGTCAACGGCCACACCGCGAGCCGGGTCAGCGCCTCGCGCCGGTAGCTCAGCACCAGGTGACCGGCGAACGCCTCGGCGTCCTCGAGCCGGACATCCTGGCGCGGCGCGAGCAGCGTCCGCTGGTCGGTCGGGTCGGCCACCGGGGCGTCGACCAGGGTGAAGTTCTCCGCCTTCACGCCGTCGACGTCGCCGTTGTGCAGGATCAGGAACCGGTCCTCGCCCGCGACGACCGCGTGCTCGACGCTGTACTCGACGCCGTCGACGCGGGGCAGCACCACCCGGAACTCGCCCTCGGGGTCGTCCGATTCGAGGCAGCGGATCTCCGAGGTGATCTTGGAGCCGATCCAGATCATCAGGTACTTCTCGCTGCGGGTGGACCCGAAGCCGACCCAGAACCGCTCGTCCGGCTCGTGGAAGACCTGCGCGTCCTCGGACTGCGCGGTGCCCAGCTTGTGCCGCCAGACGGTGTCGGGCCGCCAGGCCTCGTCCACCGTCATGTAGAAGACGTGCTCGTTGTCCACCGACCAGGTGGCACCGGGTGCGGTGCCGGGGATCTCGTCGGCGAGCAGCTCGCCGGTGCGCAGGTCCTTGAAGCGCAGGGTGTACCGCTCGTCGCCTGCGGTGTCCACGGAGTACGCCAGCAGATGGCCGTCGAGGGTGATCGAGAACGCACCAAGGGAGAAGAAGTCGTGCCCCTCGGCGAGCAGGTTGCTGTCGAGCAGCACCTGCTCGTCCTCGATCTCCGTGTCGGTGGAGAGCACCGGCGGGGTCCAGTCGTCCGGGCCGGAGATCGGGCACCGGCACTGCACGCCGTACTGCTTGCCCTCGAAGCTGCGGGAGTAGTACCACCACTGACCCATCCGGGAGGGCACCGACAGGTCGGTCTCCTGGGTGCGGGCCTTGATCTCCTGGAAGATCGTTTCCCGCAACGGCGCGAGGTGCTCGGTCTGCTGCTCCGTGTAGGCGTTCTCCGCCTCGAGGTACGCGCGCACCTCGGGGTCGTCCTTCTCGCGCAGCCACTCGTAGTTGTCGACGAAGGTGTCGCCGTGGTGGGTGCGCTGGAGGGGGACCTTCTTGGCGACCGGGGCTGCGATGGGGCTGCTGACCGGGGTGACGGACGAAGTCATGCCGCCAGCCTAGGCGGTGCGTGCCGCGGCGTGACGGGCTACACCGGGGTCTGGACCCAGTCGTCGAAGGACAGCCCGGAGATACGCTCGTAGGCCTCGATGTAGCGGGACCGGGTGGCGTCGACGATCTCCTGGGGCAGCGGCGGCGGGGGCGTGTCACTCGCCCGGTCCCAGCCGGACTCCTGGCCGGTGAGCCAGTTGCGGACGAACTGCTTGTCGAAGCTCGGCTGCACCCGGCCCGGCTCGTAGCCCTCGGCGGGCCAGTAGCGGGACGAGTCCGGGGTGAGCACCTCGTCGGCGAGGACCAGGTTGCCATCGGCGTCGAGGCCGAACTCGAACTTGGTGTCAGCCAGGATGATGCCCCGGTCCGCCGCGAAGCTGGCCGCCCGGAAGTAGATGTCGAGGGTGTCCTCGCGCAGCTTGATCGCCAGCTCCTGGCCGAGCTGATCGATCACGGTCGCGAAGTCGACGTTCTCGTCGTGCTCGCCGAGCACCGCCTTGGTGGCCGGGGTGAAGATCGGCTCGGGCAGCTTGCTCGCCTCGACGAGACCCTCGGGCAGCTCCACGCCGCAGACGGCGCCGGTGCGCTGGTAGTCGGCGAGCCCGGACCCGGTGAGGTAACCACGGGCCACGCACTCGACCGGCACCATGTTCAGCTTGCGCACCACGAGTGCTCGGCCGAGCACCTCGGCCGGGATCCGCTCGTCGTCGGGTGCACCGGCCAGGTGGTTGATGCCGCCGAGCTGCTCGAAGAAGAACACGCTCATCGCGGTGAGCACACGCCCCTTGTCGGGGATCGGGGTGCTCAGCACGTGGTCGTAGGCGGAGATCCGGTCGCTCGCGACCAGCAGCAGGTGCTCGTCGTCGATCGTGTAGAGGTCGCGGACCTTGCCGCCGGCCAGGTGGGCGTAGTCGCTGAGTGAGGGGCGCACACCGGCACCCTATCCGGTCACTCCCCCACCGATTCGCGGGCGATCGCCCTGCGCGGGCATTGGTCTATCCTGCAACCGTTGTCGCGGTGTTCGGGAAGTCCGGTGCAAAGCCGGCGCGGTACTCGCCACTGTGAGCAGGTACGTCGGCTACTCGGGGTCCGCCCCAGCCACTGGATGCGCAAGCGTCCGGGAAGGCGTAGCCGGCGGCCATCCCTGCCGAGCCAGGAGACCGGCCGTGACGCATACCTGCATGTTTTCCACGAGTCATGGAAGGCGGGTCGCTTTGCGCACCCCTGTTTCACACCGAGTCATCGCGTCTGCCGCGGCATCGCTCGCTGCCGCGCTCACCCTGTCCGCGTGCGGCGGATCGTCGAACTCCGAAGCCGCGACCATCTCCCTCGAGAACTGCGGCCGCACCGTCACCATGAGCGGGCCTGCCGAACGGGGCGTCACCCTCAACCAGGGCGCCACCGAGACCGCGCTGTCGATCGGCGCCCAAGGCCAGATGGCGGGCACGGCCTACCTCGACGACACGATCGCCCCCCAGTGGCAGGCGGCGTACGCCGAGGTCCCGGCTCTCGACGAGAAGGACTTCCCGAGCCGCGAGGCCCTGCTCGAGACGAAGCCCGACCTGGTGACGGCGTCGTACTCGAGCGCGTTCGACGACAAGGCCGTCGGCTCGCACGAGTCGTTCGACGAGCTCGGCGTCGCCACCTATGTCTCCCCGTTCGGCTGCAAGGACAGGTCGAAGCGGCCCGCGGTCGCCTGGGATTCGATCGCGACCGAGATCACCGACTACGGGATCATGTTCGGCCGCGAAAACGAGGCCGACGCGGTGGTCGCGCAGATGCGCGAGACGCTGACCGGCATCGAGGCGGCGGCGCCCGCGAAGGGCAAGAGCATCTTCTGGTACGACAGCAAGACCACGACGCCGTACGTGGGTGCCAATGCCGGCGGGCCGCAGCTGATCATCGACGCGGTCGGCGGCACCAACATCTTCGCCGGCCTGGACGGATCCTGGGCCGACGGCAGCTGGGAGACGGTGCTCGCCGCGAACCCGGACGTCATCGTGCTCGCCGACGCCTCATGGGACACGGCCGAGGAGAAGAAGAACTACCTGCGCGGCGACCCCGCGCTGCGGGATCTGAAGGCCGTGCGCGAGGACGCGTTCGTCGTCCTCCCGTTCTCGACGACCACGCCGGGTCCGCGCACGATCGAGGGCGCGACGCTGGTCGCCGGGCAGCTGGGCGGCGACGGGGCGTGACCGCGTCCACCCGGGCCCCCGCCCGGGCAGCCACCACGACCGGCACCGCATGGTCGGTGATCCTGGTCGCGCTGCTCGCGGTGAGCTGCGCGGCCGGGGTCGCGATCGGCGCGGCCGACCTGTCGATCGGCACGGTCGTCGAGTCGATCGCGGGACGGCTCGGCATCGGCCGCGGCACCGACCTGTTGACCACGCACATCGTCGTCGACCTGCGGTTGCCGCGGGTGCTGGCGGCCGCGGCGATCGGCGCGGGGCTCGCCCTGTGCGGCGCGGTGCTCCAGTCACTGACCGGCAACCAGTTGGCCGACCCCTACCTGCTCGGCATGTCGGGGGGCGCGTCGTTGGGCGCGGTCCTGGCGCTCACCACCGGCGCGAGTGCGGTGGGCGCACTCGGATTCGGTGCCGTCTCGACGGCCGCGTTCCTCGGTGCCCTGGGGAGTCTGTTGCTGGTGTTCCTCATCGCGACGTCCCGGTCCGGGGTGCTGCTGCCCGGCCGGCTCGTCCTCGCCGGGATAGCGGTGGGGCAGCTGGCGGCGGCGCTGACGTCGGCGCTGGTTCTGTTCGGCGACCGGGACGCCGCCCACCGGGTGCTGAGCTGGACCCTCGGCTCGGTGGCAGGCGTGCGCTGGTCCGGTCTGGTCGGCATCCTGGTCGTCGTCGCGGTGACGATGACGATCGTCCTCGCCTACAGCCGGGTGCTGGACTCGTTCGCCTTCGGTGAGCGTGCGGCCGCGAGCCTGGGCACCAACGTCGAGCGCTCCCGCTGGGTGCTGTACGCGGTGGCGTCGCTGTGCACGGCGGCGCTGGTCGCGCAGGCAGGCATCATCGGGTTCGTCGGGCTCGTGGTGCCGCACGCAGCCCGCATGCTCGTCGGGCCACTGCACGCACGCCTGCTCCCGGTGGTGGCGCTGATGGGCGCGCTGCTGCTGGTGTGGGCCGACATCGCCGCCCGCACCGTCATGCCCGGGCGAGAACTGCCCATCAGCATCGTCACCGCCATCGTCGGGGTGCCTGCATTCGTGTGGCTGCTCCGACGCCAGGGAGCTCGCGCATGAGCCACCACACCCCGGAGATCCGGGTCGAGGACGTCACCTGGTCGGCCGGGGGCAGCCGGATCCTCGACCGGGTGGCGTGCACTGCCCCGGCCGGACAGGTCACCGGGCTGATCGGGCCGAACGGCTCGGGCAAGACGTCATTGCTGTCGGCCATCGCTCGGCTCGAGCGTCCCGAGAGCGGACGGGTGCTGCTCGGTGACGAACCGGCGGCCGGGATGAACCGGCGCGAGTTCGCGCGGACCGTCGCACTGGTGGAACAGCATTCGGCCACCGAACTGGACCTGACGGTGGAACAGATCGTCGAACTCGGCACCATCCCGCAGCGCGGCGGCTGGGCCCGCCCCGCCGCACGCGGCACTGGCGAACTCGTCACCGAATGCCTCGCGACGGCCGGGATCACCGATCTGCGACACCGGTTGTGGCAGAGCCTGTCCGGCGGCGAGAAGCAGAAGACCCAGCTGGCCCGGGCGTTCGCGCAGCGACCCTGCGTGCTGCTGCTGGACGAGCCGACCAACCACCTCGACGTCTCGGCTTCGCTCGAACTCCTGGAACTGATCCGGGCCAGGGGGCTGACCACGGTGGCCGCGATGCACGACCTGAACCTGGCCGCGATGTACTGCGATCACCTGGTGGTGCTGCGCGATGGCCGGGTGGTCGCCGAGGGCCCGACGGAGTCGGTGCTCACCGCCGAGCTGCTCGCGGAGGTGTACGGCCTCGACGCCCTGGTGCAGCCCCATCCACGGACCGGCCGCCCGCTGGTGGTGCTGTGTGGCACCACCGCCGACACCACCGAAAGGGTCACGCCGTGAACATGATTCAGCAGTCCCGGTGGGTGATCGTCACCGCGCCCACCGACCGCGGCGCCGATCCCCGCGACCAGGTGAACGGGGCGCTGCGGGTGCTGCGGGACCGGCACCCGGACACCGACTTCGTGACGGCGGTGCTCGGCGGCTCGGGGACATCCGTCACCACGGCGCTCGACGAGGCGGCCGCGGCGGGCGCCACCGAGGTCGTGGTGATCAGTGCCCAGACCGTGCTGGACCGCAAAATCGACGCGTGGTTCCGCCGCGTCATCGGGCACTGGTTGCGCGAGCGCGGACCGGATGTCCCCGACATCCGCCTCGCCGGGCCGCTGAGCGACACCGACACGTACGTCGACCTGCTCGACGCCGCGATCTCGGGCCCCACCTCCGCGGCCCGCACCACCACCGCTCCCCTGACCTCCCCCGCGTGGGACGAGGTGCCGGGCTTCACTCGGCACGTCCTGGTGTGCCGGGGTCCGCGCTGCTCGGCCCGCGGCGGCCCGGAGGCCGCGCAGGCACTGGACCGCGCGCTCGAGACCCGCGGCCTCGGCGACGAGGATGTCCTCGTCACCCAGACCGGCTGCCTGTTCCCGTGCTCGCAGGCCCCCGTCGTGGCGGTGTATCCCGACAACTCCTGGTACGCGGAACTGCGCGCCGACCGGGTCGAACGGTTCGTCGACGAGCACCTGGTCGAGGGCAGGCCCATCACCGAGTGGAGCGGCGCGCGGCGGTCGTCTGACACCCTGGAGGCATGACCACCGCCGCGCCCCGCGTCACCGTCACCTACTGCACGCAGTGCAACTGGCTGCTCCGGGCCGGCTGGATGGCGCAGGAACTGCTGAACACGTTCGGCACCGACCTCGGCGAGGTGGCCCTGATCCCGGGCACCGGCGGCGTATTCCGGATCGCGATCGGCGACGAACTGCTGTGGGACCGCAAGCGCGACGGCGGTTTTCCCGACATCGTCACGCTCAAGCAGCGCGTGCGCGACGTGGTGGCGCCGGAGCGGGACCTGGGTCACGCGGACCGAGCTCGCGGCGACTGATCGCTCAGTCCCCCCGCGGGCCGTAGGTGTCGACCACCAGGACCGGCCCGTCGCCGAGAGCGCCGTCCGCGTCCATCGCCAGCGCGCCCGCGAGTGCCTTTGCGGTGTAGACGGGATCGAGGGTCAGCCCGTGGTCCGCGCCGATCCGCTCCGCGGCCGACCCCTCGGGCGTGGCGAACCCGTATCCGGGCCCCAGCCAGTCGCGGGTCACGGTGATCGCTCCCGGCTCGAACTCGACCGGGCCGAGCGCGGCCCCGCGCCGGGTGAGCAGCCGCGCGGTCTTGCGCGCCAGCCCGACGAGGTCCCGCTCGGCCAGCGGCAGGGTGTCGTTGACGACCACCCCGACCACCCGGGTGCGCAGGCCTGCCAGGCGCAGTCCCAGCAGCAGCCCAGCGGCTGTGCCGCCCGAGCCCACCGGGGTCACCACGTGCGTCGGCTCCGGCATCGCGCCTGCCTCGACCTGCGCGCCCAGCTCCAGCGCGGCCTCGACATAGCCGAGGGTCCCGAGCGGCGAGGATCCGCCCGCGGGCAGGAAGTAGGGCAGGCGGCCGCCGCGCGCGTGCCGCAGCAACAGCCACGGCGCCGCCGCGATCGTGCGGGCCTTCGTCCGGGTGAAATGCAGTGCGGCACCGGAGTGCCGCAGCCGTTCGAGCTGCGCGTGCACGTGCTCGTCCATCGGCTGATCGATCAGGGCCAGGGCCGTGTCGATGCCGAACTCGTGGGCGTACAGGGCCGTCGCCAGCCCCCAGTTGGTGCCCTGGCCGCCGACGCTGAAGATCTGCCGGGAACCGCGGGCGAGGACGTCCGGGATGATCCACTCCAGCTTGCGCACCTTGTTGCCGCCCCAGCCGCCTGCCCCGTACACGCCCTCGTCCTTGCACCACAGCCGGTTCGCCGGGCCGAGCCCCTCGAGGTGGGTGATCGGGGTCGGGCCGGAGCCGAGCCTGCGGTACGGGAGGGTCGCCTCGAGTTCCGGGAAGAGCCGGTACAGCGCGGGGCCGGTCGTCTGGTCCATGTGATCGCCTAGACCGAATCGAGCCGGCGGCGGAGCGCACCGGCCAGGTAGTCGAGATCCGGCCTGCGCGCGGCGACGGGGCGACCGCGGAGACCGAACCCGTCGCCGGAGGTGCGCGGGATGACATGCAGGTGCACGTGGAAGACCTCCTGGCCCGCGACGGCGCCGTCCGCGAGGAAGAGGTTCACCCCATCGGCGCCCGGGCCGTCGGCGGGCAGGCCCGCCGCGTCGGTGCCGTTGTCCCGCAACGCCGCCGCCAATCGCTGACCGACGGCGAAGATCCGGCCGCCGTCCTGCGGGTCGAGCTGCGCGAGCCCCGACGCGTGCCGCTTCGGGACCACCAGCAGGTGGCCGGGGGTGAACGGGCGGATGTCCATGAACGCCACGGTGTGCTCGTCCTCGTACACGAGGCTCGCCTCCGCCTCGCGCGCGATGATGGCACAGAAAATGCAGTGGCTCATGGGGATTGATGATAGGCCCCACGGGCCATCCCGGCTGACGGGCAATCCCCTTCTCGCGCCGGCGCGGCGGTCCTAGGGTATGCCCACCGACAGTGGATGGGAGTTGTGACATGAGCGCACGCAATCCGGTGACGCCCCTCGATGCGGGCGACGTCGAACACTTCGATCACGAGACCGACGTGCTGATCGTCGGCTACGGCTGCGCAGGCGCGGCCGCGGCCCTGGAGGCGACGGCCGCGGGCGCCGAGGTCGTCATCCTGGAGAAGGCGAGCGGCGGCGGCGGATCGTCGGCGCTGTCGGGTGGCGAGATGTACCTCGGCGGCGGCACCGAGATCCAGCGGGCCTGCGGATTCGAGGACTCCGCGCAGGACATGGAGGCGTTCCTGCTGGCCGCCCTCGGACCCGACGCCGACAAGGAGAAGGTCGGCCTCTACAGCCGGGACAGCGTCGCGCACTACCAGTGGCTGGTCGACCACGGAGTGCCGTTCAAGCCGTCGCTGTGGAACTCGCCCACATGGGTGCCGCCGACCGACGACGGCCTGATGTGGATGGGCGAGAACTCCTATCCCTTCGCGGAGCTCGCCAGGCCCGCGCCCCGCGGACACCGGGTCACCTCGGACGGGTTCGGCGGCAAGGTCCTGATGCACAAGCTGTCCGAGGCCGTCACGGCCACCGACGCGGCGGTGCACACCGACACCTACGCGACCCGACTGATCGTGGAGGCCGGCCGGGTGGTGGGTGTGCTCGCCCGCCAGTACGGCAAGACCTACACCTACCGGGCGCGCCGCGGGGTGGTGCTCACCACCGGCGGATTCGCCGACAACGCGGAGATGGTCGCGCAGCACGCCCCGCAGCTGGTGGGGCTCGGCGTCAACAGCGATGGTGGCGACGACGGCCGCGGCATCGTGATGGCCCAGGCCGTCGGCGCCGCCGTCAAGCACATGTCGGCCGGCCAGGTCGGCATCTCGCTGATCCCCGGGATGATGGTGCGCGGCATGATCGTCAACAGCGTCGGCCAGCGCTTCATCAACGAGGACGTCTACCCCGGTTTGGTCGGGCAGGCGGCGCTGTACAAGCACGGACTGAAGGTGTGGGTGATCCTCGACGAGCGAGCCTACGAGGAGGTGCCGGTCAACGAACGCTGGGGCGTACAACCGCATTTCGTGGCCGAGACACTCGAGGAACTAGAGCAGCAGATCGGCATGCCGCCCGGCGCGCTTGTCACCACCGTCGGCGAGTACAACCGGCACGCCGCCGAGGGCGAGGACCCCTACTTCCACAAGTCCGCGACGTGGCTGCGACCGCTGCAGTCGCCGTTCGCCGCGATCGACGTCCAGCGCGGCATCGCCCCGCCGGAGTACGGCGAGGCGGGCCGGGGCGGCGCGGAGGTGTTCACCATCGGCGGGCTGTGCACCACCGTCGACGGCCAGGTTCTCGACCTCGACGGAGACCCGATCCATGGGCTGTTCGCCGCAGGCCGCGCCACGTCGGGGCTGCACTCCTGGGGCTACATCAGCGGCACGTCGCTAGGCGACGGCACGTTCTTCGGCCGCCGCGCCGGCGTGGCCGCCGCCACGCGCCAGTAGCGCCGCGTACCTACCGCCGAGCTCGATCAGGTCATCGTGGGTACCGCGTTCGGCGACGCGTCCGCGATCGAGCACGACGATCTGGTCCGCGTCGCGGATCGTGGACAGCCGGTGCGCGATGGTGATCGTGGTGCGTCCCCGGCTGACAGTGTCGAGCGCGGCCTGCACGGCCCGCTCGGTCTCGTTGTCCAGCGCGCTGGTCGCCTCGTCGAGGATCAGCACCCGCGGGTCGCGCAGCAGGGTGCGCGCGATCGCGATGCGCTGCTTCTCGCCGCCCGAGAACCGGTGACCGCGCGCTCCGACGACGGTGTCGTAGCCGTCGGGCAGGGACGCGATCAGCTCGTGCACCTGGGCGTCGCGCGCCGCCGCCTCGATCTCGGCGTCGGTGGCGTCGGGCCTGGCGTGCCGCAGGTTCTCGCGGATGGTGGCGTGCAGCAGGTACGTCTCCTGGGAGACGACGCCGACCAGTTCGGACAGTTCCGCCAGCGGGATCGACCGCAGGTCGACCTCGTCGATGCGCACCGAACCCATGCTCGGGTCGTGGAGGCGCGCCACCAGGGAGGCGAGAGTGGTCTTGCCCGAACCGGTTTCGCCGACCAGTGCGAGCGAGGATCCGGCGGGCACATCGATGCTCACGGAGTCGAGGGCGTTCCGGTCCGACCCCTCGTAGCGGAAACAGATGTCGTCCAACCGAACCGCGCCCGCCACGTCCTCACGGCGCAGGTGCACGGGGTGCTCGGGGTCGTCGATCTCGACGGGGAGGTCGAGGTACTCGAAGATGCGGCTGAACAGAGCGAGCGAACTGGTCACCGAGACACCGACGTCGAGCAGGCTCATCAGCGGCCGGAAGAGCGCCGCCTGCAGCCCGGTGAAGGCGACCAGGGTGCCGATGGTCATGCCGCCGGACGTCGCTGGCAGGCCCGCCGCGAGGTAGAGCAGCGCCGGGATGGCGGCGAAGACGATGTTCATCGTGGCCATCCGCCAGCGGCCGGAGAGCTGCGACCTGACCTCGAGATCGGCGAGGAGGTGCGAGGTGTCTGCGAAGCGTTCCGACATCGCGGGACCCGCCCCCAGCGTCTTGCCGAGCTGGATTCCGCTGATCGACAGGGACTCCTCGATCTGAGTCTGCATGTCGGCAAGGGTGCGTTGGCGCTGCGCCGTGATCTCCCGCCTCATCCGGGCGACCTTGCGGGTCAACCAGATCGCGGGCGGCAGCACGATCAGCGAGAGCAGAGAGAGCCGCCAGCTCAGCACGGCCATCGCGATGGCCGTGCCGACGACGGTGGTGACGTTGGAGGCGATCGAGGTGGCGGTCGAGGTGACCACGGTCTGCATGCCGCCGATGTCGTTGGTGAGGCGGGACTGGATCTCCCCTCCCCTGGTGCGGGTGAAGAACCCGAGCGACTGCCGTTGCAGGTGCGCGAACACCCGGGTCCGGAGTCCGTGCATGATGCGCTGGCCGACCGTGGTCGAGATCCAGGTCTGCACGACACCGAGCACCGAGCCGACGACGGTCACGGCGAGCATGCCGATCACCGCCCACATCAGCAGCGTGACGTCCTGGTCGGGAATGGCCTTGTCGATGACGGCGCGGACCAGGAACGGATTGGCCAGTGTGACGGCGGAGGCCGCGACGATCAGCACGGTGACCACGGCGATCTGCGGGCGGTAGGGCGAGAACAGGGCGCCGATCCGGCGCAGGCTCACCGGCGACTCGGCCAGCTGGGCGCGGTCGGCGGGATCGATCTTGCGTGAGCGGGGACCCGGTCCGGGCTCGCCGCTTCGGGGGCTTGTCATACACCACCCCTCTCGGTATGTCGGGGTAAGACATACTGAGGTTCCCTCACTATGAGGTGACTGTCAAGTGAGGTAGCCTAGGTCACCATGGACCAGCAGCACCCCGACACCCTCCGGGATCTCCTGATGTCCAGCGCCCGCGCCCTGCGCCGACGCTGGTTCGTCGCGCTGGAGCCCTGGCAGCTGTCGCCGCACGAATACCGCGCGCTGCAGGTGATCGACCGCGACACCGACCGGCATCCTCGGCTCGGCGACGTCGCGAAGGCGCTGCGCATCGCGCCGCGGTCCGCGACCGAGGTCGTCGACAGGCTCGAGGAACGCGGGCTCACCGAACGGGTCCCGGACGCCGCCGACCGGCGCGCCACGTGCGTCCGCCTGACCGACGCCGGTCGCCGCATCATCGGCGAGCTCGAGACGGCGCGCGCCGACGACGCCGAGGACTTCTTCGCGGCGCTCGACGGGCACGATCGCGCCGAGCTGCGCCGCATCCTCGACAAACTGCGCTGACGCGCCTGTGCGCGGTTGACGAGTCCAGACACTCGTCAACCGCGCACGGGCGGCGAAGCCGCCTAGAGGATGGGAGACGACGAGTACTTCACCGCCTCAGTCATCGCGTAGCGCCGGTACACCGCCGGCGGCTTTCGATTCACCGCCTCAACAAAGGCGTCGCCGAGATCGAGCAACCTTAGCCATGCTGCACTAAATCCCTTTGGGGTCTACGTGCCGAAGCTGCGGGCCGCGTCGAAACTGCCTCGGCAGCGTCGAGCGAGCCATGCCGCACAATCAAACACTTAGGGCCGGCGGTGAATTGGATACCGAGATGAATGCGATGATGGATGGGGCGGGCCCGCCGAGAGGCTCGCCGTGTTGTATCACCTAGACGACACGGCCCTAGGTCCACAACCGAGGCGAGGAGGCTCGATGGCACGGAACTACTCGGATCTGACCCTGAAGCAGCTGTTCTTGACCTCGGGCCACTACTGCGCATACCCCGACTGCTCCTCCGCGATCGTCGAGTTCACCGAGACCGGTCCCGTCATCCTCGGCGAAATCGCCCACATCGAAGGATCGTCGGACGACGGCCCAACCCGTCACTGTCGAAACCGGCTCGGGATAGCTATCCAAATCTCGTCGTCCTATGCGCCCACCATCACAATCTGGTTGACAAGATCGACGCGGCCTATCCAGTTGAGACACTCAAGGAATGGAAGCTCGCGGCCGAGAGGGCGACCACTGACAAACTGTCGGCCGGGGCGATCGCCGTCTCGTTCGCAGAATTGCAGATCGTGTGCAACGCCTTCGCTGATGGGGACGTCAATCTTCCATCGACTCCGATGGTTGCGGTGCCACCCCAAGCGAAGATGGACGCCAACGCATTGACGGATGCGATTCGCCCTACCATGAATGTCGGTCTTGCGCAGGCGCCACAGGTAGCTGACTACATCCGACGCCAAGCACAGCTATCGTCAAAATTCCCCGAACGTCTCCGTGCTGGGTTCGTCAGCGAGTATAACCGCCTTCTCACAGGCGGCATTATTGGTGATGCCGCGTTCCTGTCGCTTATCGACTTTGGTGCAAACAGCGCCGCGTCTCCGCAAACAGATGTCGCTCGACTCTTTGTTATCCGCGCGGCCGCCGCAGCAGTTCTATGTCATCTGTTCGAGGTGTGCGACGTGTTCGAGGCACCCGCGTGATCCTTCCAACCAAATATATTCCCGCTTCCGACAGCGTCCTCGGGCGGGCTGGGTCCCTCCTGCCACTGCGCGAAAGCAACCCGACGGTCAGTGAACTTTGGCATTCCTACCGGACGGTTCAACCAGAAGCGTCGTTCGACTCCTTCACCGAAGCACTCACTCTGCTCTTTATGATCGGGGCAGTCACAATCGATACAGGCATACTCCGATGGCAGGTGTGACATGCGACTGAACTCGCTGAAGGCAAATTTCCCTGAGTTCAATGCAATCGAGTTTCGCGACGGGCTCAACATTGTCGTCGCCGACCGTGCGAATGAATCGACGAAGACTGATTCCAGAAATGGCCTGGGGAAGACGACTGTTATTGCGTTGATCGACTTCTGCCTCGGCTCCAATATGAGTGACAGGTTGGAGCAGATGAAGGGGAACGGCTGGTACTTCACCCTCTCACTCACAACTAGGTCAGGGGTCACGCTTCGAGCCTCTCGTGGCCCAGACGCCCCCGGAGAAGTCCACATCGAAGGTGATGCGGTATCCGCTGGAGTCATTGAGCAGAAGGACGCATCCATCACTGGAACGGTCGACATTGGATCGCGCCAGTGGACCAACTGGCTCGGGCGCGAGTGCTTCCCACGCGACGAACTGCCTGCCAACCCACCAACGTTCCGTAGTCTCATACGTCACCTCGCTCGCTACCGGTCGGACTCTCTGATCGATCCTTTCCGCACGCTCGCCAACCAACGTGCGGAAGCAGTCCAAGCGGAGAACGCCTATCTACTCAATCTCGACTGGCGCTTCGCGAAGGAATGGGCGGACCTGAAAGAGCGCAAAGCTCGAGTCGCATTGGCAGACGATCCCACCAACAGCATCGAGTCGCGCATCGCAGCGCTGGAGCCTCAACTTGTAAGACTTCAACGCCGCTCGGAGCGACTCGCTCACGACATTGGCAATTTCTCGATACTCCCAGAATATCGCGAAATTGAATCGCGCGTACAGCAAGCGACAATCCGAATTAAGCTCCTAGGGAACGACAATTTCGGGGACCGGCAGCAGCTCTCATTGTACGAATCGCAGGCGCAAGACGAGTTCACATCAAGCAATGTCAGTGTGGAAAGGCTATTCACCGAGGCCGGAATAGTACTTGGCGACGCCATAGTGCGTAGCCTCGACGAAGCTGCCCAGTTCCAGAGGCAGGTCTCCGCCAATCGGGCAACGCTTACCTTGCGGACGAAACCCGACGCATTCGTCAACGAGTTACAGAACGCGAGTCCGAGCAGGCCGAGCTTGCCGCTCAACAAGAGCAGGACCTCCAATTGCTGCGTACTGGTGGAGCCCTTGATGACCTAGCTGCTCTCCAGAGGCGCCTGGCAGAGTCCGACGTCGAGGTCGCTCAGGTCGAAGACCAGATCCGAACGTTGCGCGAGTTGAGTGATCGAAAGTCCAAGCTCAAGTCCGACGAGCTAGACCTCGTCTCCCGCACCAAGCTTGACGTGCAGGAACGGTTCGATCTCCGAGCCGGTGTGATTGCGCGGTTCGGGGAGATCATGGAGGCCCTATACGGCGAGCCCGCCGATCTGCGAGTTTCCCCAGGGAAGAGCGGAATTCAGTTCAAGGTAGTACTGCCAAAGACCGGGTCGGGCGGTGTCCATCTGATGGCGATCTTCGCCTACGACATCGCCCTGAGCGAGGACCTCACCAGCCGGAGACGAGGTCCGGGGTTCCTCCTCCATGACAGCTCGATCTTTGCGGATGTAGACGAACGCCAGACTGCAAAGGCCATCGAGATAGCGGCCACATCAGCGGACGAGTACGGCTATCAACATCTCTTGACGATCAACAGTGACCACGTGCCGTGGGGCGAGTTCTCGGATCGCTCCGTGTTCGATAATGCGATCGTGCTCAGGCTGCACGACGGAGACCCCTCAGGCAGTGTTCTCGGCCAAAGACTTAACTTCACCATCGAAACCGGGAATGACTGAGCCAAGCGACGATCCATGTCATCCGGTCACTTTCAGCCGATAAGGCGACCGCCGGGTTCATCAGTCCGCTGCGATTCCTCGGGCAACAGCCACGCCGATCCGTGCGGACTTGATGGAGGGCTGACCGTGACGGTAACACTGGAGCCCACGGCTACCGAGGTGGATCAAACGGCGCCCTCCAACTAACTGCTAGGACAGGCAAGCGAACAAGTCGAGCTGATGGCCCGAACGGGCTGCTCGTCGAGGCTCGGCACAGCCAGGGATCCCACACCGGACCGGTGATCCCCGCCGCAGCGATGTCGGCGTCGTAGTCGCGACCTGCGCATCGATACCGTTGAACATCGGCAGCAGCATGACTGTGTCACTGCTGACCGCTGACGCGCCTGTGCGCGGTTGACGAGTCCAGACACTCGTCAACCGCGCACGGGCGGCGAAGCCGCCTACAGAATGGGCGCAGGCGAGTACTTCGCCGCCTCGGGGTTCTGCTCCACCAGCAGACCGACCCGGCGGACCACCGTGGCCACCTGGGACTCGGCCGCGCCGATGAAGGCGGACTTGTCGGCCAGCGCGGCGTCCAGCTGCGCGCGGTCCAGCGGGAACCGGTCGTCGGCGGCCAGGCGGTCGAGCAGGTCGGGCTCGCGGCCGTCCTCGCGCATCGCCAGCGCGACGGCGACCGCGTGCTCCTTGATGACCTCGTGCGCGGTCTCGCGGCCGGTGCCCGCGCGCACGGCGGCCATCAGCATCCGGGTGGTGGCCAGGAACGGCAGGTAGCGGGTGAGCTCCTTCTCGATGACCGCCGGGTACGCACCGAACTCGTCGAGCACGGTCAGGAAGGTCTCGATCTGTCCGTCGATCGCGAAGAACGCGTCGGGCAGCGCCACCCGGCGGACCACCGAGCAGAACACGTCGCCCTCGTTCCACTGCGCGCCTGCCAGCTCCGCCGCCATCGACGCGTAGCCGCGCAGCACGACCTGCAGGCCGTTGACGCGCTCGCAGGAGCGGGTGTTCATCTTGTGCGGCATCGCCGACGAGCCGACCTGGCCGGGCTGGAAGCCCTCGGTGACCAGCTCGTGGCCCGCCATCAGGCGGATGGTGTGCGCGAACGAGGACGGGCCTGCGCCCACCTGGACCAGCGCGGACAGCACGTCGTGGTCCAGCGAGCGCGGGTACACCTGGCCGACGCTGGTCAGCACGTGCGCGAAGCCGAGGTGCTCGGCGACCTTCGCCTCGAGGAAATCGAGCTTCTCGGTGTCGCCGCCGAGCAGGTCGAGCATGTCCTGGGCGGTGCCCATCGGGCCCTTGATGCCGCGCAGCGGGTACCGGTCGATCAGCTCGCGCAGGCGGGTCAGCGCGACGAGGAGCTCGTCCGCGGCGGAGGCGAACCGCTTGCCGAGGGTGGTGGCCTGCGCGGCGACGTTGTGGCTGCGGCCCGCCATCACCAGCGACGAGTACTCGGCGGCCCTCTCCCCGAGCCGCGCGGCGACCGCGACGCCGTGCGCATACACGTGCTCGAGCGAACGGAAGATCTGCAGCTGCTCGACGTTCTCGGTGAGGTCGCGGCTGGTCAGGCCCTTGTGCACGTGCTCGTGTCCGGCGAGGGCGTTGAACTCCTCGATCCGCGCCTTGACGTCGTGCCGGGTCACCCGCTCGCGGTCCGCGATGGAATCGAGGTCCACCTGCTCGAGGACCCGCTCGTAGTCGGCGAGCGCGTCCTCGGGCACGTCGATGCCGAGCGAGGCCTGCGCCCGCAGCACCGCCAGCCACAGCTGACGCTCCAGCACGATCTTGTGCTCGGGCGACCACAGCTCCCTCAGGTCGGGGCTGGCGTATCGGTTGGCAAGGACGTTGGGGATGCGGCTCACGAGCGCCCAGTTTACGGCCGCCGCCCGCGGGACCGGCAGCCGCGCCACCCGGGGCGTGCGGCTACAGCTCCGGCTCCTCAGGCGGGAGCGGCGGGAGCGGCGGCGCCGCGACCTCGATGACGTCCGACAGCATCTCCCTTGCCAACTTCTCGGGGTCGGGGTCGGACTCGCTCAGCGCCCCGACGATGGCCCCGTCCACCACGCAGATCAGCCTGCGCAGTCCCTCCTGCCGGACCTGCCGTCCGGACCGGCGCAACACCTCACCGAGCGCATCGTCGAACTGGACCCGCAGCCGTTTCTGTACCTCGTGCAGCTGGGGATGCCGCGCGGACGCGATGAAGCACTCGTACCTGGCGATGAGGTGTTCCCGCGTGACGCCCTCGATCGGGCCGACCAACAGCTCGATGATCAGCTCGACGACGGCCGCGGAGTCGCGGTCGGCCTGTGTGATCCGGTCGATCCGGGCGCGCATGGCGTCCATCTCCCGGCTGCCGCTCAGCTCGACCGCCCGCGCGATCAGGTCGTCGAGGGAATCGAAGTAGTAGGTGGTCGACGCGAGCGGCAGGCAGGCGCGCTGGGCCACCGCCCGATGGCGGACCGCCTCGAACCCGCCCTCGAGCATCAGGTCGGCCGCGGCCTCGACGAGCGCCATCCGGCGTCGTTCGCCCTTGGGAGTCGCCGCGGAAGACACCCGGCCCATCGTGCCAGCGGAAGCGCTGCGCCGAGTCGATTTCGTTTGAGCGGGCGCGGGCGAGGCCGCCGTCCCGTCAGTGTCCGAGTGCAGCACTTCGCCCCAATCGCTCCAGGGCCTCTTGCACGTCGGCCGTCGCGCCGGCGAACGAGATCCGCACGGTCCGGTCGCCGCGGACCGTGTCGAAGTCGACGCCCGGCGCCAGCGCCACCCCGGTCTCCCGGAGCAGTTCCGCGCACCAGGACGTCGAATCGTCGGTGAGATGGCCGATGTCGGCGTAGGCGTAGAAGGCGCCGTCCGCCGGGGCCAGGTCCGTGATTCCCAGTGTAGGCAGCGCGGCCAGCACCAGGTCACGGTTCGCCGCGTACCGCCGCACGTGCCCGTCCAGCTCGGCCATGGACTCGTCGGTGAAGGCCGCGACCGCCGCGTACTGCGAGATCGCGGGCGGGCACACCGTCATGTTCGAGGCGAGTCGCTGCAGCGCGCGGCGCAGCGACGCAGGCACCAGCATCCAGCCCAGGCGCCAGCCGGTCATCGAGAAGTACTTGGAGACCGAGCCGACCACGACGGCCTCGCGCGATGTCTCCCAGGCCGACGCGGTCGCCGAGTGGCCGGAGCCGAATTCGATCCCGTGGTAGATCTCGTCGGAGATCAGCAGGGTGCCGTGCTCCTCGCACCAGCGCGCGAGGGCGGCGAGTTCGGTCGGGTCGATAACGGTGCCGGTCGGGTTGGCCGGGCTCGCGACGACCAGTCCTGCGGGCGGCTCGTCCAGCGCCTCGAGCATCGCGACCGTCGGCTGGAAGCGGGTCTCCGGCCCGCAGTCGAGTTCGAGCACCCGACAGCCGAGCGCGGTGAGCGTGTTGCGGTACGCCGGGTATCCGGGCCGCGCCACCACCACCGTGTCGCCCGCGTCGAATGCCGCGAGGAAGATCAGGGTGAAGGCGCCGGACGAGCCGGTGGTCACCACGACCTCGTCCGGATCGACCGCGATCGACGACTTCGCGCTGTGGTACCCGGCGATCGCCTCCCGCAGCGGCAGGATCCCGAACGTCTCGGTGTAGCCGAGCAATTGGGCGCCGAGGGCCTCGTGCGCCGCACGCAGCACGGGGCCAGGCGCCTGGGTGGACGGCTGCCCCGCGGCCAGCGTCAGGACATCGCCGTGGGTTCGGGCCCGCTCGGTGGCGGCCTTCCAGACGTCCATCACATGGAAGGTGGGGACCTGGGATCGCTGGGACTCTTCTCGCACCGGGACGAGGCTAGTGCCTTGCGCTCGAAGTCCATTGATGATTGCCGGGGATCCACGTGGATGCGTCGCAAGGCGGAGCAGGTCCAGGTAGCGGGGTTCTACCTGGACCTGCGACAACGCCGCGAGGCGCCGCGTGGATCCCCGGCAAGCGCAAGAAGACTTCGGGCGCGGGGCACTGAGCGCCCGGGCCGTTTGGCCGACCGCAACCGCGACGACAGCGGCCCCGAGGATCGAATCCTCGGGGCCGCTGTCGGCAGGGGGTGCTGCTATTCGGTACCGGTCGTGCTCATGTCAGTGCATGTCGTTCGCGACGATCGCGGCGATGTTCCGTTCCGCGAGAGCGGTGATGGTGACGAACGGATTGACGCCCAGGTTGCCCGGCACCAGCGCGCCGTCCATCACGTACAGGCCCGGGTGTCCGTGCAGCCGGCCGTAGTTGTCGGTGGCCTTGTTCAGGATCGCGCCGCCGAGGGGGTGGTAGGTCAGTCCGTCGCCCCAGACCTTGTAGCCACCGAACATGTCGGTGCGGTAGATCGTGCCCTCCTTGGAGTTGATCTTGTCGAAGATCCGCTTCGCCATGTTGATGCCGGGCTGGTTCTGCGAGGTCTGCCATGACAGCCCGACCTTGCCGGTCGACGAGTTGTACTGGAACTGGGCGCGTTCCGGGTTCTTGGTGATCGACAGGTACAGGCTGATGAACAGGTCGGCTCCGGCAGGGAAGGGCGCGATCTCCGCGAACGCCGGTCCCCCGGCGTCGTCCCAGTTGTCGATGCCCATCGTCGGGATCGACGACTGCTTGCCACCCGTCGGGTCCCACAGGTGGTTGGCGCGGGCGACCATGACGTTGCCGTTGTTGCCCCAGCCCTGACCCACCTCGCCGGACAGATTCGGCAGATGCCCCTGCGCCTTCATCGCCACCAGCAGCTTGCTGGTGCCCACGCTGCCTGCCGCGAAGAACACCTTGTCCGCGGTGACCGTCTTGGTCGCGACGACGTTGCCCTGCTCGTCGATCTGCTCCATCTCGACGGAGTAGCCGGCCCCGCTCGGCACGACCTTGGTGACCCGGTGCAGGCTGGTGATGGTGACCTTGCCGGTCGAGGCCGCCTGCGCGAGGTACGTCTTGGGCAGCGACTTCTTGCCCGCATGGTTGCCGAAGATGACCTCGCCCGCCAGCGCGGACTTGGGCACGGCGCCCGCCGCCTCCTGCTTCATGTAGTTCATGTCGTAGACGTTGGGCACGAAGGTGGTCTTGAAGCCAGACCGTTCCGCGGTCTTGCGCCCGGTGCGCGCGAACTTGTACCACTCGGTCGACTCGAACCAGGCCTGGTCGATGTTGTTGACGCCGAGCCCGGCGTTCGCCCTCGGGAAGAACGTCCCGTACATCTCGTTGGAGTCCACCGAGGGCAGGAGCTCCTCGAAGTAGCCGCGTCGGGGCGTGACAGCCATGCCGCCGTTGACCAGGGAGCCGCCGCCGACGCCGCGGCCCTGGTAGACGTTGATCCCGCCCATGTTCTCGCAGTCGAGGATGCCGACGTACTTCTCGATGTCCTTGTCGATCGAGACGCCCATGAAATGCGAGACCGGCTGCGCCGTACGGTTCCTCAGCCAGAACCCGCGCTTGTCCGGCGAGGTGGTGGAGGTGAAGACCCCGGAGGCGGCCGTACCCCAGTCCCGTCCCATCTCGACGATGTGGGCGTCGATACCCGCCTGCGCCAGCCGCAGCGCGGTCACCGAACCGCCGTAGCCACTGCCGATGATCAGGGCGGGCACCCGGTCACCGGTGTTGAGTGCGCGACGCGGGGATGCCGCGGCCGTGGTGGCAGCCAGCGACGGCGCGAGCGCAACGGCGCCCGCCGCCAGGCCCGTCGCCGCCATGAACCTACGGCGGGAAAACTGCGACTTGGTGGTCGCTGTATAGCTTCGTGACGCTTGGTATTCGGTCAACGGAACCTCTCTGATCACGGGCCAATAAAGTAGAACTCGTTATACAGCCGTGACAGCGTCGAGATTCGCAATACCGACCGGTAATAAATCGAAACCCCGCAGCACATATCGAAATGCTCGAAATGCCTGTGCCGCAGCATTATCACCAGTACTGTTCAACGATTCTCATGCACCGGGGGCGCCCCATGTGGGCCCAGGCCCACACCGCGGCGCCCCCGGCAATTGCGGGAACACGATCACCAACGGGTGGAACTAATGCAGATCGTTCGCGACGATCGTGGCCATGTTCCGTTCGGCGAGGGCGGTGATGGTGACGAACGGATTGACACCGACATTGCCCGGCACCAGCGACCCGTCCATCACGTACAGGCCCGGGTACTCCGGGAGCCGCCCGAAGTTGTCGGTCGCCTGGTTCAGGATGCAACCACCGAGGGGGTGGTAGGTCAGTCCGTCGCCCCACGTCTTGTACACACCGAACAGGTCGGTGCGGTAGATCGTGCCCTCCTTGGAGTTGATCTTGTCGAACACCCGCTTGGCCATGTCGATGCCGGGCTGGTTCTGCGAGGCCTGCCAGGACAGCCCCACCTTGCCGGTCGACGAGTTGTACTGGAACTGGGCACGTTCCGGGTTCTTGGTGATCGCCAGGTAGAGGCTGACCCACAGCTCGGTGCCCGCCGGGAACGGCGCGATCTCCGCAAAGACCGGACCGGCCGGGTCGGCCCAGTTGTCGATGCCCATCGTCGGGATCGACGACTGCTTGGCGCCGGTCGGGTCCCAGCCCTGGTTGGCGCGGCCGACCATGACGTTGCCGTTGTTGCCCCAGCCCTGACCGACCGCACCGGGAAGGTTCGGCAGGTGACCCTGCGCCTTCATCGCGACGAGCAGCTTGCTGGTACCGACGCTGCCTGCGGCGAAGAAGACCTTGTCCGCGGTGACCGTCTTGGTCGCGACGGTATTGCCCTGCTCGTCGATCTGCTTCATCTCGACCGAGTACCCGCCGCCACTGGCGGCCGGCGCCACCTTGGTCACCTCGTGCAGCGTGGTGATGGTGAGCTTGCCGGTGGCCGATGCCTGCGCCAGATAGGTCTTGTCCAGCGACTTCTTCCCGGCGTTGTTGCCGTAGATGACCTCGCCTGCCAGCGCGGACTTGGCGACCTGACCGGCGTCCTCCTTCTTCATGTAGTCGAAGTCGTAGACGTTGGGCACGAAGGTCGTCTGGAATCCGGAGCGCTGCGCGGTCTTCCTGCCGACCCGGGCGAACTGGTAGTAGTCGGTGGACTCGAACCAGGCCTGGTCGATGTTGTTCACCCCGAGACCGGCATTCGCCCTCGGGAAGAAGGTCCCGTACATCTCGTTGGAGTCGACCGAGGGCAGGATCTCCTCGAAGTAGCCCCGCTTGGGCGTCACGGCCATGCCGCCGTTGGCCAGCGAACCGCCGCCGACCCCTCGACCCTGGTAGACGTTGATCCCGCCCATGTTCTCGCAGTCGAGCACGCCGACGTACTTCTCGATATCCTTGTCCACCGAGCCGCCCGAGAAGTGCGAAACCGGCTGCGCCGTACGCGTCCTCAACCAGTAGGCCCGCTTGTCCGGCGTGAGCATCGGGGAGAAGATCTTGCCGTCGGAGCCGGGCGTCGTCCACGCCCGGCCCATCTCGATGATGTGGGTGTCGATTCCCGCCTGTGTCAGCCTCAGCGCCGCCACCGCGCCGCCGTACCCGCTGCCGATGATCAGGGCGGGCACCCGGTCGCCGGTGTTGAGGGCGCGCCGCGGCGATGCCGCCGCCGAGGCCCACGAGGAGGAGAGCGCCGCGGCCCCCACCGCGAAACCCGTTGCCGCCATGAACTTCCTGCGGGAAAGCTGGGGATTGAAAGTGGTCGCTGCCGTGCCTCGCGACGCCTGGTACTCGCTCAACGGAACCTCTCTGTCAGGGCCAATAAAACTGGAACCTGTTATACGAGAGAAGTCGCACGTTACCGTTCGGTAATCCTGACGCCGCTCACAGTCCGGAATGGATCGCGGAAACGACAGTGCGAGAACACAATCGCCAGTACTGTTTTACGCATCGACGACCTGGACCAGCGACCAACTAGATGGTGATGCGGCCCTCGACGGCGGCGAGCCCGATGTCGCGGCGGAAGTGCCCGCCTGCCAGCCGGACCTCGGCGAGCTTGGCGTAGGCGTCCTCGCGCGCACTGGTCAGGTCGGCGCCGACCCCGACGACGCTGAGCACCCGGCCGCCGGAGGACACCACGGCGCCGTCCTCGCGCAGGCCGGTGCCCGCGTGCAGCACATCCTTCGCATCGGCACCGCTGATCACGTCGCCCGTGCGGGGGCGTCCGGGGTAGTTCTCGGCGGCCAGCACCACGGTCACCGCGGCACCGTCGCGCCAGCGCAGCGGGGCCACCTCGGCGAGGGTTCCGGTCGCGGTGGCGTTCAGCAGCTCACCGAGCGGGGACTCCAGCAGCGCCAGCACCGCCTGGGTCTCCGGGTCGCCGAAGCGGCAGTTGAACTCGACCACGGCGGGGCCGTCCTTGCCGATCGCCAGTCCGGCGTACAGCAGACCCGAGAAGCCGCTGCCGCGCTTGACCAGCTCCGCGGCCACCGGGACGACGACCTCGTCGACGATCTGGGTCACCGTCTCCTCGGGCAGCCACGGCAACGGGGTGTAGGCGCCCATGCCGCCGGTGTTCGGCCCGGTGTCGCCGTCGCCGACCCGCTTGTGGTCCTGCGCGGGCAGCAGCGGCACCACGGTCTCGCCGTCGACCAGGCAGAACAGCGACACCTCCGGCCCGTCGAGGTAGGACTCCAACAGGACCGGGTGCCCGGTCTCGAGCAGCTCGGCGGCGTGATCGCGGGCGGCACTGCGGTCGGTGGTGACGACGACGCCCTTGCCTGCGGCCAGCCCGTCGTCCTTGACCACCCAGTGCGGGCCGAAGCGATCAAGGGCCTCGTCCAGGTTGGCGGGGCTGTCGACGATCTCGCTGTGCGCGGTCCGCACGCCCGCCGCCGCCATCACGTCCTTCGCGAATGCCTTGGAACCCTCGATCCGCGCGGCATCGGCCGACGGCCCGAAGCACGCGATCCCGGCCGCGCGGACGGCGTCGGCGACGCCGACCACCAGCGGCACCTCGGGGCCGATCACGACCAGGTCCGCGGCGACCTTCTGCGCCAGTGCCACCACGGCCTCCCCGGACGCGACGTCCACGGGGTGCTGCTCGGCGATCTTGGCGATCCCGGCGTTGCCGGGTGCGGCGAACAGGGCCGTCACACCCGGGTCGCGCCCGAGGGCGAGAAGAAGGGCATGTTCACGGGCTCCGGAGCCGATAACGAGTACGCGCACGGACCTCAGACTACGGCCCGGCCTGTACCCGAGGCGCGGTCAGGTCGTAGATAGTTGCGCCATCGACCGTGGTGGCGGCGAAGGTCTGTGCGACCCATTCGGATATCTGTGCACCGCTGCCGCCGGAGTCGCCGGGGCCCATGCCGCCACCCCCGATGAAGTAGTGGATCCTCCCCTCGGCCACGTACCGCTGGAACTGCGCCAGGGTCGGCGACGGATCGCTGCCGTTGAACCCGCCGATCGGCATCACCGGATCCCCGGTGGCCAGCTGGTACCCGGAGGCGCTGTTGGAGCCGACGGTGGCGGCCACCCAGGTGTACCGGTCTGCGTCTTGTTCGAGCAGTTCTGTCATGTCAGCGCTGGGCTCGCTGCCGTTCAGCAACCCGCCGCCGGGGCCGCCCCCACTCATCTGTTCTGGCCCGCCCGGCCGCTTTCCCGCGCGTCCTCCCGGCGGGTTCCCGGCAGGTCCGCCCGGCGCAGGCCCGGTCCCCGGGGTCCCGGGGGCGGCGCCCGTCTGCGGCGGACCCACCATCACCTTGCCGTCCTGGACGATCATCCACCCCGCCCCGGCGTATTCGCCGAGGTCGAACGGCAGTCCCCGGGCGCTCGGCCCGGCGGTGGGCAGCGCGCCGCCGTGCGGGGTCCCGATGGTGTCTGCCGCGTACGCGGCCGGGCCCGCCAGCCCGGTGAGCACCGCCGCCACCGCGGCCGCCGCTGCCACCCGCCCGCTCAGGCGCGGCCACAGCAGGGCCACCGCCGCGAGGGCGCCGACCACCAGCACCGTCCAGCGCAGCCACGGCAGGAAGGACGAGCTTCGACCGAGCAACTCCCATGCCCACGCGGCGCTCGCGGCCAGGGTGCCCGCCAGCACGACGCGGACCCACCAGTCGGCCCGCCTGCGCCAGGCCAGCACCGCGCCCGCGCCGACCAGAGCGCCGACCTGCGGGGCCATCGCGACCGTGTAGTACGAGTGGAAGATCCCGGCCATGAAGCTGAACACCAGCCCCGTGACGACCAGCCAGGACCCGAACAGCACGAAAGCCGCCCGCCGGGGATCGACGCGGGCACTCCTGCCACACAACACGATTCCGAGCATGCCGAGGATGAGCGCGGCGGGTATCAGCCACGCGATCTGACCGCCCTGCTGAAAGTCGAACATCCGGGTGATGCCGGTACTCCCCCACATCCCGCCAGGACCACCGCCCGGCAGTTCGACGAACGGCGGCATCCCGGCGGCCTCCGTGCCCGGCCCCATCTCCGGCCTGACGCTGCCGGGTTCGTTGCCGTTGAGTCGGCCGAGCCCGTTGTAGCCAAGGGTGAGTTCGAGGATCGAATTGTCCTGCGAGCCGCCGATCCACGGCCGGGAGTCGGCGGGCCACAGCTCCACGGTCAGCAGCCACCACCCGGCTGCGGCGACCATCGCGGCCAGCGCGGCGAACAGCTGCAGCACCCGCCTGCCCAGCTTCGGCGGCCCGAACAGCAGGTAGGTCAACGCCAGCGGCGGCACCACCAGCATCACCTGCAGCTGCTTGGTCAGGAAGCCCAGCCCGACGAACGCGCCCGCCAGCACCAGCCACCGGGTCCGGCCGTCGGACACGCCGCGCAGCAGCGCCCAGGCGGAGGCCACCATGAGCAGCACCAGCAACGCGTCCGGGTTGTTGAACCGGAACATCAGCACCGCGACCGGCGTGAGCGCCAGCACGAGCCCGGCGAGCAACCCGGCCGCGGCGCCGAAGTACCGCCGCACCGTCGCCCACAGCAGGGCGACGGTGGCGACCCCCATCAGCGCCTGCGGCACCAGGATGCTCCACGAGCTGAGGCCGAACACGCGCACCGACAGCGCCATCACCCACAACGAGGCGGGCGGCTTGTCGACGGTGATCGAGTTCGCGGCGTCCGACGAGCCGAAGAAGAAGGCCTTCCAGGACACCGAACCCGCCTGTACCGCGGCGGAGTAGAACGAGTTGGCCCAGCCGGAGGCGCCGAGTCCCCAGAGGTAGGCGACCGCCGTCCCGATCAGCAGCGCCGCCAGCAGCCACGGCTCCGGCAGGCGGCGCGGCGGCGCGGGATCGGGGTGCGCCGTCACGATCTGCGGTGCAGCGGTGGTGGTGGTCACGGAGTGACTCCTTCGTGGTGATTGCGGAACACCCAGCGCAGCGCGACGAACCGGGTGACGGTGGCGACGAGGTTCGCGGCGACGAGCACCGCGAGTTCGAGATGCTTGGAGGCGTCTGGCAGCCAGCGGTGCAGGGCGAACAGGGATCCGCTGGTGAGCAGCAGTCCGAACGCGAACACCGCGAGGCCCTGGGCCTGGTGTTTGGCGGCGTCCGACCGGCCGCGCACCCCGAAGGTGAACGCCCGGTTGGCGGCGGTGTTGAGCACCGCGGTGACGAGCAGCGCGACGAGATTCGCCGCCTGGGCGCCGATCACGGGATGCAGTGCCAGGTAGAGCAGCGCGTAGGCGAGGGTCGAGGCGACCCCGACGACCGCGAACCGGGCCAGTTGCCCGACCATCCCGCGCGGCACCCCCGGCACCAGCGGCTCCCGGCCGAGCCCCTCCCGGAGCGCGGCGACCGGCAGAGCGCCGGTGGCCAGCGCCCGTCCGACCCGCACCACCCCCCTGAGGTCGGCGAGCGCGGTCGCGACGAGGTCGACGGAACTGTCGGGGTCGTCGACCCAGTCCACCGGCACCTCGTGGATCCGCAGACCCACCCGCTCGGCCAGCACCAGCAGTTCGGTGTCGAAGAACCAGCCGGTGTCCTGCACCAGCGGCAGCAGCCGTCGCGCCACGTCCGTCCGGATCGCCTTGAAACCGCACTGGGCGTCGGTGAACCTCGCCCGCAGGGCTCCGCGCAGGATGAGGTTGTAGCAGCGGGAGATCACCTCGCGTTTGGGCCCGCGCACCACCCGCGACGAGCGCGAGAGCCTCGATCCGATCGCGAGGTCCGAGTGCCCGGACAGCAGCGGCGCCACCAGCGGCAGCAGCGCGTTGAGGTCGGTGGACAGGTCCACGTCCATGTACGCGACGACCTGCGCGTCCGATCCGCCCCACACCGCGCTCAGTGCCCGGCCGCGGCCCTTCTCGTCGAGGTGGACCACGCGGACCCCGTCGAACTCGGCGGCGAGCCGCGCCGCGACCGAGAGGGTCGAGTCGGTGCTCGCGTTGTCCGCGACGGTGATTCGGCTCGGGTACGGAACCGACGCGTCGAGATGCTGACGCAGCCGCCGCACGCAGCGCTCGAGGTCGCGTTCCTCGTTGTACACCGGGATGACCACGTCGAGCGCCACGGTCTGGGCGTCCGGTGGCGGTTCCGGTGCCGTCTCGCCCCGGACCAGTGATTTCGTCATGCGGCCCACCCTCGCGGCCGAACCTGTGGTGTCCCTGGACCGAGGCTGGCAACTTCCTGCGGACATGATGTGACTTATGTCACACATCGGTGGCGATGAGTACCGGAGCCGACCGCCGTCTCTATTGCTGAACCCACCGAACGGTGACAAGAGACTTCGACGAAAGGACTCAGATCATGGAATCCATCACCACGCCAGCCGGAATCACGCTCGCCTTCGACCGCTACGTCGGTGGCGATGCCGGAACAGTCATTCTCGTCGGTGGTGCATTCAGCTACCGCGCATTCCCGAAAATGGTGGAGCTGGCCCAGAAGCTGGCCGATGAATACCGTCTCACCGTCATCAATTACGACCGTCGCGGCCGGGGCGACAGCAGCGATTCGCCGGGCGTGTACGACGTCGAGAACGAGATCGACGATATCGCCGCCCTGGTGGAGGCGACGGGTGGATCCGCCGCACTGTTCGGCTGGTCCTCCGGCGCGGGACTCGCGCTGCTGGCAGCCGCCTCGGGCCGGGTGCCCGGCATCACCAAGGTCATCGCCTTCGAACCGCCGTTCGTCGTGAACCACGAGGACTTCGTTCCCGCCGCGGATCTTGATGTGACGCTGCACAAGCTGATCGCCGAGGACCGCCGCGCCGACGTCGTGAAGTTCTACATGACCCACGCCATGGGCATGCCCCGCCCCTTCGTCGCCGTCATGCGGTTCACACCGTTCTGGAAGAGCCTGAAGGCGACCGCCCCTGCGACCGCACATGATTGGGCCGTCATGGGCGACTACATGCGCGGCGAACCGCTGCGCGCGGCGGATTGGTCCGACATCACCGTGCCGACCCTGGTCATCTCCGGCGGAAAGAGCGGCGATCTGCTGCGCACCGCCGCTCGCGCGATCACCGCAGCCCTGCCCAACGCCCAGCACGTGGAACTGGCCAAGCTGAGTCACAACCCGAACATCGCGCTCCTCACCCCGCCCGCAGGCGAATTCCTCACCGGTACAGCAAAATACGCCGTCTGATCCGCTCGCAGCCGCGCCCGACCACACCGCCAGGAGCACTCCCATGCGCAGAATCACCGCAGGCCTGTTCATTTCGCTCGACGGCGTCGTCGGCGAACCTCAGGACTGGCACTTCCCCTACTTCAACGACGAGATGGGCGCGGCCGTCGGCTCGCAGCTCGCGTCAGCCGACACCCTGCTCCTCGGCCGCGAGACCTACGACAGTTTCGCCGGAGCCTGGCCGGGGCGGGAAGCCACGGGCGGCGAGGACGCCGGCATGGCCAAGGCCCTCGGCGATGCCCGCAAGATCGTCGTCTCCCGCCGGGATCTCGAATTCACCTGGCGCAACTCCGAACAGCTGGCGGGCGAGCTGGTCGACGCCGTCACCGAGCTCAAGCAGCAGCCGGGCGCGACGGATATCGCCATGAGCGGTTCCCCGTCGATCGTCCAGCAGTTGCTGGCAGCGGGGCTGATCGACGAACTGCATCTGCTCGTGCACCCCATCGCCCTGCGCAGCGGCAAGCGGCTGTTCGAGGAGGGCGCGCCGATCCCACTGCGCCTGATCTCCGCCCAGACGTTCACCACCGGGGTGCTGCACCTGATCTACACCTCCGCCGAAGCCGCTGGCTCCGCCGGCTACGACGACGCCAAAGTGCATCTCGCCGACGTATCGGGTCACCCGGCATAATCGCGGCATGGCATCCGTCTTCAGCATGATCATCGCCGGCGACCTCCCGGGCCGGTTCGTCTGGGAGGACGACGAGGTCGTCGCCTTCCTCACCATCAACCCGATCACCCAGGGCCACACGCTGGTGGTCCCGCGCGCCGAGATCGACCAGTGGCAGGACCTCGACGGCGAGGTGCTCGCCAAGTGCACGAAGGTCGCGCAGATCATCGGGCAAGCGGTGCGCAAGGGCTTCGACTCCCCGCGCGCCGGACTGCTGATCGCCGGGCTGGAGGTGCCGCACCTGCACCTGCACGTGTTCCCGGCATTCAGCCTCGGCGACTTCAACATCTCGGGCGCCGACCCGAACCCCTCGCCGGAGTCCCTGGACGAGGCGCAGGCCACCATCAAGGCGACGCTGCGCGAGCTCGGCCACGGGGCGAACGTCCCGGCCTGACACCGCCGCTGGTTCCGCCGAGTGTGCACCTGCTGTCGCAAACGTCGAGTGGGTGCGCACACAGGTGCACACTCGGCGGGGGCGCACGCTGCCGACGTCGGCCGAGGGGGGCTAGTCGGGCCGCTCGATCCGCGGCAGCAGCACCCGGAACACCGCGCCGCCGCCCTCCGGCGACTCCACCGCGACCGTGCCGCCGTGCGCGGCGACCAGCGCCGACACGATGGACAGGCCCAGCCCGCTGCCGCCGGACTCCCTGGTGCGAGAGCTGTCCGCGCGGTAGAACCGCTCGAAGACCCGCTCCCGCGTCTCCGCGTCCAGTCCAGGCCCCGTGTCGGCGACCTCCAGCACGGCATCCGGCCCCTCGGTCCCGACCCGGACGGTGACCGCGGCGTCGGCCGGGGTGTGGCTGAGCGCGTTGCCCACCAGGTTGCCGAGCACCTGGCGAAGCCGCGCCTCGTCGCCGAGCACCTCGGCCTGCCCGGGGCCGCCGAGCACCTCGAGCCCGATCTCGCGTTGTGGGGCAACTGCTCTGGCATCGTGGACCGCGTCGGAGGCGACGGTGAGCAGATCCACCGGCGCGCGTTCGAGCGGGCGCTGCGCGTCGAGCCGGGCCAGCATCAGCAGGTCCTCGACCAGCAGGCCCATCCGGGCGGCCTCGCCCTCGATCCGCGACATCAGCAGCCCGGTGTCGGTCATCGCGCCCTGCCGGTACAGCTCGGCGAACCCGCGGATGGTGGTCAGCGGGGTTCGCAGCTCGTGGCTGGCGTCGGCGACGAAGCGTCGCATCTTCTGCTCGGACCGGCGGGCCGATTCCTCGGAGGCCTCTGTGGCCGCGAACGCGGTCTGGATCTGGGCGAGCATCCCGTTGAGCGCCGCCGACAACCTGCCGACCTCGGTCCTGCCGCCGTACTCGGGCACCCGGCTGTGCAGGTCCCCGGCCGCGATGGCCGCGGCCGTGTGCTCCACCTCGACCAGCGGGCGCAGGCTGCGCCAAACGACGAAGTACCCGAGCACGGCCAGGATCAGCAGAACCACGGCCCCGATCACGAGCTGGAGGATCACCAGCCGTTGCACGGTGGCGTCGACGTCGGACAGGCTCACCGCGACCGTCACCGTGCCCATCGGCGAGGTGTTGGCCAGCACCCGCCACCGCTCCCCTGGGTCACCGACCGAGCCCACCGTGACCGGCTCCGAACCGAGATCCTGCGGCAGATCCGGCTGGCTGGCGTCGTCGTTGATGACGAACTGGGGCTGTCCGCCGGGGGCCTGCACGAGGACGAAGAACTGGGTCGGCGGCCGGTCGGGCCCGGGCGCGGGCAGCGCGAACGGAGGCGGCGGCAACGGCAGCGCCTGGGGCTTCGCCCAGCCGTGCGCCGCGTCGCGCAGCACCTCGTCGGTGCGGGCGACCAACGAGTTCTCCAGCGACGAGGTGACCGCAACCCCTGACACGAGCAACCCCAGGCCCGCGAGCAGCACGAGCGCCGCCACCAGCGACAACCGCAGCGGGACCTGGCGCGCCATCACGGCTCCCTGGGCTCGCGCATCACGTAGCCGACCCCGCGCAGGGTGTGGATCAGCCGCCGGTCCCCGGTGTCGACCTTGCGCCGCAGGTACGACACGTACGACTCGACCACCCCGACCTCGCCGCCGAAGTCGTAGTGCCACACGTGATCGAGGATCCGCGGCTTGCTCAGCACCACGCCTGCGTTGACCATGAAGTACCGCAGCAGCGTGAACTCCGTCGGCGACAACGACACCGGCTCGCCTGCCTTCCACGCCTCATGGGTGTCGTCGTCGAGCTCGAGGTCCGCGAACCGGATACGTGCGGACTCGGCGGACTGCGCGCCGCCCGCCGCCCGTCGCAGGATCACCCGCAGCCGGGCCACCACCTCCTCGAGGCTGAACGGTTTGGTGACGTAGTCATCGGCGCCGAGGGTGAGCCCGGCGACCTTGTCCTCCACCGCGTCCCGCGCGGTGAGGAACAGCACCGGCGCGTCGACGCCGTCGGCCCGCAGCCTGCGCAGCAGGCCGAAGCCGTCCATGCCGGGCATCATCACGTCCAGGATCACCGCGTCCGGCCGGAAGCCGCGCGCCCGGTCGAGGGCCTCCGGCCCGGTGGCGGCGGTCTCGACCTCGAAGCCCTGGAACCGCAGGCTCACCGACAGCAGTTCGACGATGGTCGGCTCGTCGTCGACGACCAACACCCTGGCCTCGGTTCTGGTGGCGCTCACTCCCCCATCTTGTTCGTGATCGCTGCCAGGAGGCTGGACATCGGCTGTGAACTTCCTGTGAGTCGGCTCGAGGACCCGTGCGCTAGAGTTTCCCTTGCGCTCCCTCGGGAGTTCCCCGGTTCCTGTCGACGTCGGAACCGGATGCAGCACTCACGGTGTGGCTTGCCTGATTCTCTCAGGGCCACGCCGACCTCGACGGTCACAGCACCGGACGCGCGCCGTCCGGCGTCCCTTTCGTGCCGTCCTCCGACTCGATCCGGAAATCGGGTGCTCACGCATTCTCGAGGGGTCCGGATCGCGAGGCGCCCGCCGGGCGGTCCCACCTGGGATTCGCCCGGCGGACGACCCACCGACGAGCACCTGCCGACACCGCGGATCCCCGCACCCGGCGATGCGGCAGACTCTGGGTGTGACCGCCGACAAGTGCCCGCACACCATCGCCGGGCCGACCCCTGCGACCGATCCGGCGCCGGCCGCGCCGGTGGGGCCGGCAGCCGTCATCCCGAGGCCCCGCCACCGGCTACCTGTGCTGGGCGATCTGCTGAGCGTCGACCCGGCCAAGCCGGTGCAGAAGGAAATGCGGATGGCCGCCGAACTGGGCCCGATCTTCGAGCGCAAGATCGTCGGCCAGCGCCTCGTCGTCGTCTCGGGCGTCGACCTGGTGTCGGAGGTCAACGACGAATCGACCTGGGCGAAGTCCCTCGGCCAGCCGATCCGCAAACTCCGCAGCATTGCGGAGGACGGGTTGTTCACGGCGTTCAACAACGAGCCGAACTGGGCCAAGGCACACAACATCCTGGCCCCCGGCTTCAGCCAGGCCGCGCTGCGCGGCTATCACGGTTCGATGCTCCGGGCCCTCGACGGCCTCCGGTCGGCGTGGGACGGTGCCGCGGCCACCGGCGACCCGGTCGACGTCTCCCGGGACATGAACCGGCTCACCCTCGATGTGATCGGACTGGCCGGGTTCGGCTACGACTTCGGCTCGTTCACGAAGTCCGCAGGAGCGGAGCCCGCGGAGCGACCAGTGTCAGAGGACCCGTTCGTGACGGCCATGTCGCGGGCGCTGGCTCACATCAACCGCACCTCGAACGACCTTCCTTTCGTGCGAAAGCTGTTCGGCCGGAAGGCCGCCGAACAGCATAAGGCCGATATCGCTCTGATGCGCTCGGTCGTCGACGACGTGATCGCGGAGCGGAGCCGACACCAGGGTGGTCACGACGACCTCCTCGACCTGATGCTGGGCACCGTCGACCCGGCCAGCGGGGAATCCCTCGACCCGGTGAACATCCGCAACCAGGTACTCACGTTTCTGGTCGCTGGCAACGAGACCACAGCGGGGACACTCGGATTCGCCCTCTACTACCTGGCCAAGCACCCGGAGATCGCGGCCGCAGCCCGCGCGGAGATCGACGCCGTGGCCCCCGGCGACGCCCCGCTCTCCTTCGACCAGATCGGGAAATTGCGGTACCTGCGCCGGGTGGTCGACGAGACCCTGCGCCTGTGGCCCGCCGCGCCTGGCTACTTCCGCAAGGTCCGGACGGACACGATGCTCGGCGGCCGGTACGCGATGCCAATGGGATCCTGGGTGTTCGTGCTGCTACCGCAGCTGCATCGAGACCCGGTGTGGGGAAACGACACCGAGACCTTCGACCCGGACCGTTTCCTGCCGGAACAGGCCCGCAAGCGGCCGCGCGACGCGTACCGGCCGTTCGGGACCGGCCCCCGGTCCTGCATCGGGCGCCAGTTCGCGCTCCACGAGGCCGTGCTGACGCTGGCGGAACTGCTGCGCCGGTACGAGTTCACCGGCGACCCGGCGTACACACTGGACATCCAGGAAGCGGTCACCCTCAAGCCACGCGGCTTCACGCTCCGGATCCGATCGCGATGACCGGGAGCGTCGAGACACCGTGAACGAATGGCACTTGATCGAAACGTTGGCCGAGGACTCGCCCACCGTGGTCAGCACCGGCGGAACGGTGCGCGCGTGGACCTCGGCCGGCCGGCTGTCGCCCGCCCCCGGCGTCCGGGTCGAACCACTGGTCGAGGCCGTGCGGTCCGGCCGCCGCCGCGAGGTCCTCGAGGCGCAGAGCCAGAGGGGCGAACGCAAGCGGTACCGCCTCGAGGCCTTCCCCGTCCTCGGACCGTCCGGCGACACCCACGGCGTCCAACTGTGGATCGGGGAGGCCGACGCCCCGCCCTCGCCGCCGCGGATGGCGTCCGGCATCTCCTGGTTGCTCGAGCGCCTCATGATCGCGCAGACGCTCGAGGCGTCGATGATGTCCGGGGTCAGCCCCGCCGACCACGTCACCGAACGGACGCCTGCCGAGTACTACGCCAAGGCGGTCAAGTTCGACGAGTCGGAATCGCTGTTCGCACTGGCCTTCAATCCGCAGCCGGGCGCCCGATGGGACGCCGACATGAGCGTGCTGCACGCGGACGGCCGGATCATGCGGTGGCACTGCTGGGCCAGGGCCAGGACCGAACCGGGGCAGGCGGGCCTGCGCCTGCTCTGGCACGACGTCACCGACACGGTCGAGCCGCGCAGGCCGACGCTCGCCGAGCTCGGCATGCAGGAGGTGATGCGGGGGGCCGGGATCTACACAGCGCTGTTCGAGACCGAGCTGGGGGTGCTGACCATGTGGCTGGCAGAGCCGGCCCCGTGGGTGCACTGGCGCGGCATCGAGGGCGGCAACCGGGTCATCCACCCGGAGGATCAGGGCGTGCTCGAGCTGGCCCGCGCCCGCTTCGATTCCGGATCCGTCGAGCCCGTCGAGGCGGTGGCACGGCTTCGGGCGGGCGAGGACGAGTGGGCGCTGTCCAGCCTGCGCATCTCGCCGTATCCGGGCGGGCTGGGCAATCGGCTTGCGATCGTTCAGATCTCGCGGGTGCCGCGGAGCTGACGTCCGCCTTTGCGGCGGTGGTGACCGAAGACACCCGCACCCGGGGCATTTCGTTTGCTACGGTAAAGACGTCAACATGACATCCGGACGAGCAGCACCGTACCCGGCCAGCGACAAGACGGTGCCTTGGGAGAATCACACCATGGCATGGATCGTGCTCGTCATTTCTGGAATCTTCGAGGCCATCTGGGCCACCGCTCTCGGTAAGTCCGAGGGTTTCTCGAAGCTCAACCCCTCGATCGTGTTCGGCGTCGCCCTCGTGATCAGCATGGGCGGGCTCGCCTACGCGATGCGCTCTCTCCCCATCGGTACCTCGTATGCGGTGTGGGTCGGCATCGGCGCGTCCCTCACGGTCGCCTACGCGATGATCACCGGCTCCGAATCGTCGTCGATCGTCAAGGTCCTGCTGATCCTCGGCATCGTCGGCTGCGTGATCGGACTCAAGGTCCTGCACTGACAACCCGCCGCACCCGGACCGGGCGTGTTGCCCGTCACCCCAGGGTTACAGTTACTTCATGAACCTGGTGGCGATGGTCACACTCCCGGTGCGGGCCAGTCTCGCGATCACCGACTCGGCGCTGGGGGTGGCCGAAACCGCCCTCGGCGCCGCCCGGGTCATGCTCGCCGCCTCGACCTCCCCCGGGGCGGCGGCGAGCCTCGGCGGGTTCGCCTCGGCCAACCCCTCCGGACCGCTGAAGCTGCTGCAACAGGTCGCCGAGCTCGCCTCGGACCAGCGTCCACTCGGCCAGGCGATGCGCCCCGGCGGGCCACTGGACCGACTCCTCGAACCGGGCGGCGTTGTCGACCGGCTCACCGCACCCGGCGGCACCCTGGAACGGATCATCGAACCGGGCGGGCCGCTCGAGCGTGTGCTCGCCACCGGCGGCCCTGTCGACCGACTGCTCGACGTGGACGGACCGGTGGAGCGGCTGCTCGCCCCCGGCGGGCTGCTCGACCGGCTCACCGCCGAGGACGGACCGCTCGAACGCCTCACCGCCACCGCCGGTCCGCTCGAAACCCTCACCCGCGAGGGCGGACTCATCGAGCGCGCGCTCGAGGAGGACGGCATCCTCGAGACGCTGCTGGCCAAGGACGGCGCGCTCGAACGGATCATCGCGGACGGCGGACCGCTCGACCAGATCGTCAGCCTCTCCGAGACGCTGGCGTCCCTGGCGCCCAACCTCGAGAAGATGGGCGACAGCATCGAACTGCTCCGCGAGACCGTTGGGGTCCTCAGCGCGGCGGTGGGCCCGCTCGGCGACCTCGCCGGCCGGCTGCCCGGCCGCTGGCTCAAGGGCGGCCGGGGCAACGGCACCGAATACAGCTAGACGCCGCGGCAACCGGTTCCGGTGGCGCTGCGCCGAATCCACCCCTACCGTGTGACGGTGCCCGAACTCGCCCGCACGCTCGGGGTCCGCGACAGCGTGCTGATCGGCCTCGGCTCGATGATCGGGGCCGGGATCTTCGCCGCCCTCGCCCCTGCCGCGCAGGCCGCCGGGACAGCGCTGCCCCTCGCGCTGGCGGTCGCCGGGATTGTCGCCTACTGCAACGCCACCTCGTCCGCCCGGCTCGCGGCCCGATACCCGAGCTCGGGCGGGACCTATGTGTACGGCCGCGAGCGGCTCGGCGAGTTCTGGGGATACCTGGCCGGCTGGGGCTTCGTGATCGGCAAGACCGCGTCCTGCGCCGCGATCGCCCTGACCGTCGGGGCCTACGCCTGGCCCGCGCACGCGCACGCCGTCGCTGTGGCCTCCGTGCTCGCGCTGACCGCGGTCAACTATGTGGGAGTGCAGAAGTCGGCGCTGCTGACCCGGGTCCTGGTCGCGGTGGTGCTCGCCGTGCTGGCGGTCGTGGTCGTCGTGGGCCTGGGCTCCGCGGCGCCGAGCCACTGGGCGGACGGCGGCTCGGGCGGCGCCTTGGGTGTGCTGCAGGCCGCCGGACTGCTGTTCTTCGCGTTCGCAGGCTACGCCCGGATCGCCACCCTCGGCGAGGAGGTCCGCGACCCGCGCCGCACCATCGGCCTTGCCATCCCGATCGCGCTGGGCATCACGTTGGTGGTGTACGCCCTGGTCGCGGCGGCGGCCCTGAAAACCCTTGGCCCGCAGGGGCTGGCGGCGGCGACCGATCCGCTGGCGCAGGTGGTGCGGGCCGCGGGGGCGCCCGGTCTGGAGCCGGTGGTCAGGGTCGGTGCGGTGCTGGCCGCGCTCGGCTCGCTGCTCGCGCTGATCCTCGGGGTCTCGCGCACCACCCTGGCGATGGCGCGCGACGGCCACCTGCCGCGCGGGCTGGCCGCCGTGCACCCGCGCTTCGGCGTGCCACACCGCGCGGAGTTGATGGTGGGTGTGGTCGTCGCGGTGCTCGCCGCCGTCGCGGACCTGCGGCACGCGATCGGGTTCTCCTCGTTCGCCGTGCTGGCCTACTACCTGATCGCGAACTGCTCGGCGCTGACGCTGACGCGCGCGGAGGGCAGGGCGTGGCCGGGGGTCCCGATCCTCGGCGCCCTCGGCTGCGTGGTGCTGGGTTTCGCGCTGCCCCTCGCCTCCGTGCTCAGCGGGCTGGCGGTGCTCGGCGTGGGTGCGCTGGTGTACGCGGCCAGGCGGCACACGACCTCCCCGTGACCCAGGCAGAAGGGGCGCCTCCCCGCCGGGAGGCGCCCCTTTGTCGCGCTGCGTGCGTCAGAGGTTGACGTGGATCGCGAAGCTGAAGAGGTCGCCGCCGAACAGGGCGAAGCGTGAACAGAAACACAGGGTAGCCTCACCTATCTCTCGCGCCACACTTCGGCGCCGCGTCCGCCCACGGCGAAACGCCGCAGTGGCGGGAACAGACCCCTAATCGACGAGGTTGAGCATCGCACGCTCAACTTCAGAAGGGCAGGGTCATGACAACAACCGAACGTCTCCCCGTGCTGTTCGTGGCGGAACCGGTGGTGCTGCCAGGAATGGTCGTCCCCATCGAGCTCGACGAACCGGCACAGGCCGCCATCGACGCGGCCCGCAGCAGCAGCGACGGCCGCGTGCTGCTCGCCCCACGCCTCGAGGACCGATACGCGGCGTTCGGCGTGGTCGCCTCCATCGAACAGATCGGCAGGCTCAGCGGCGGGGCCCCGGCCGCCGTGCTCAAGGCCGGCAGGCGCGCCCGCATCGGCACCGGCGTCACCGGACCGGGCGCCGCGCTGTGGGTCGAGGCCGAACTCGTCGAGGACCACGCGCCCGACGGCCGGACCACCGAACTCGCCCACGAGTACAAGAACCTGGTGGTCGCGGTCCTGCAGCGCCGCGAGGCCTGGCAGGTCATCGACTCGGTCAACCGGCTCACCGACCCCTCGGCCATCGCCGACACCGCCGGATACGCCCCTTACCTGACCGACCTGCAGAAGCGACAGCTCCTCGAAACGCCTTCGGCGACAGAGCGTCTGACCGTGTTGATCGACTGGACGAAGGAGCACCTCGCCGAGGTCGAGGTGGCCGACAAGATCGGCGACGACGTCCGCGAGGGCATGGAGAAGAGCCAGCGCGAGTTCCTGCTGCGGCAGCAGCTCGCCGCGATCCGCAAGGAACTCGGCGAGGGCGAGGCGGACGGGGCGGACGACTACCGTTCCCGCGTCGAGGGCGCGGACCTGCCGGATTCGGTGCGCGAGGCCGCATTACGCGAGGTCGGCCGGCTGGAACGGGCGGGCGATCAGAGCCCCGAGTCCGGCTGGATCCGCACGTGGCTCGACACGGTGCTCGAACTGCCGTGGACGGTCCGCACCACGGACAGCACCGACGTCGCGGCCGCCCGCGCGGTCCTCGACGCCGACCACCACGGCCTGGAGGAGGTCAAGGACCGGATCGTGGAGTACCTGGCGGTCCGCGCGCGCCGCGCGGAGCGGGGCATGGAGGTCGTCGGCGGTCGCGGCTCGGGCGCGGTCATGGTGCTCGCCGGCCCGCCCGGCGTCGGCAAGACCTCGCTGGGCGAGAGCGTCGCACGAGCGTTGGGACGCAAGTTCGTTCGCGTCGCGCTCGGTGGCGTCCGCGACGAGGCGGAGATCCGCGGGCACCGGCGCACCTACGTCGGCGCGCTGTCCGCGGATCGTCCGCGCGATCAACGAGGCCGGCTCGATGAACCCGGTCGTGCTGCTCGACGAGATCGACAAGGTGGGCTCGGACTACCGCGGCGACCCTGCGGCGGCCCTGCTCGAGGTGCTGGACCCGGCGCAGAACCACACCTTCCGCGACCACTACCTCGATCTCGACCTCGACCTGTCCGATGTGGTGTTCATCGGGACGGCCAACGTGGTGGAGTCGATCCCGGCCGCCCTGCTGGACCGTATGGAGCTCGTCACCGTCGACGGCTACACCGCAGACGACAAGGTGGCGATCGCCAGGGACTTCCTGATGCCGCGCCAGCTCGAACGCGCCGCGCTCACCGCGGACGAGGTCGAGGTCACCGAGGACGCGCTGCGCGAGATCGCGGCCGACTACACCAGGGAGGCCGGGGTGCGGCAGCTCGAACGGCTGCTGGCGAAGGCGCTCCGCAAGGCCGCGACCCGGCTCGCGGGCATCGCCGCGCCGGAGCGGGTCGTGATCGGCGTCGACCAGCTCAGGGACCTCCTGGGCCGGCCGCGCTTCACCCCCGAGGCACACGAGCGGACCTCGGTTCCCGGGGTCGCGACCGGTCTCGCCGTCACCGGGCTCGGCGGGGACGTGCTGTTCATCGAGGCGAACGCCACCGAGGGCAAGGCGGGGCTGACCCTGACCGGGCAGCTCGGCGACGTGATGAAGGAGTCGGCGCAGATCGCGCTGTCCTACGTCCGCTCGCACGCGAAGGAACTGGGCGTCGACCCCGCCGCCCTGGACCGGAGCATCCACATCCACGTCCCCGCGGGGGCGGTGCCCAAGGACGGGCCGTCCGCGGGGGTGACGATGGTGACGGCGCTGGTGTCGCTGGCGTTGGGCCGCCCGGTGCGCTCGGACGTCGGCATGACCGGCGAGGTCACGCTCAACGGGCGGGTGCTGCCGATCGGCGGCGCCAAGCAGAAGCTGCTGGCGGCGCAGCGGGCGGGGCTGAGCACTGTGTTCCTGCCCGCCCGCAACGAGCCGGACCTGGACGACGTCCCCGCTGACGTGCTCGAGTCCGTCGAGGTGCGGTTGGTGTCCGACGTCGCGGACCTGCTGCGGTCGGCCATCACGTCCGCCGAGGAGCAGGCGGTGCAGGCGGCATAGCCGCTTGTGCGCGATCCGTACCCCGACTGGGGTACGGATCGCGCACAGTTGCGGTAGCGCTTTACATCGACAGGTGTCAATATAGACACATGTCGAATCAAGGTCTGGCGCTGACCGACGTCACCGAGCGATGCTCGCCGCTGGTCCGCGAGCCGCTGAGCGAGGGCCACGCACACGAGATCGCCCGCACGTTCAAGGCCCTTGGCGACCCGGTCCGACTGCGCCTGCTGAGCCTGATCGCGAGCCACGACGGCGGCGAGGCCTGCGTCTGCGACATCTCCCCCTCCTTCGATCTGTCCCAGCCGACGATCTCGCATCACCTCAAGGTGCTGCGCGAGGCGGGCCTGCTGGACTCCGAGCGCCGCGGCACCTGGGTCTACTACCGGGTGATCCCCGCCGCGCTGCACCGACTCTCGTCGGCACTCGCGGACGCCGATCCCACCGCCGCGGTGACCGCGTGAGCGCGCCAGCGACCACCGGGGGCCATCCGGCCGTCGTCGGCAAACTCTCCACCCTCGACCGCTTCCTGCCGGTGTGGATCGGCGCCGCGATGGTCGCTGGGCTGCTGCTCGGCAACATGATCCCGGGACTCGGCGACGTGCTCAGCGCGGTGGAGATCGACGGCATCTCGCTGCCGATCGCCCTCGGCCTGCTGATCATGATGTACCCGGTGCTGGCAAAGGTCCGCTACGACCGACTCGACACCGTCACCGGCGACCGCAAGCTCCTGATCAGCTCGCTGGTGCTGAACTGGGTGCTCGGCCCCGCGCTGATGTTCGCATTGGCCTGGATCTTCCTTCCCGACCTGCCCGAGTACCGCACCGGACTGATCATCGTCGGGCTGGCCCGCTGCATCGCGATGGTCATCATCTGGAACGACCTGGCCTGCGGGGACCGCGAGGCCGCCGCTGTCCTGGTCGCGATCAACTCCGTGTTCCAGGTGATCATGTTCGCCGCCCTCGGCTGGTTCTACCTCTCCGTTCTGCCCGGCTGGCTCGGTCTCGAGCAGACCACCATCGACACCTCGCCGTGGCAGATCGCGAGGTCGGTGCTGATCTTCCTCGGCATCCCGCTGGTCGCCGGCTACCTGTCCCGCCGATTCGGCGAAAAGGCAAGGGGCCGAGACTGGTACGAGGGCACGTTCCTGCCCAAGGTCGGGCCGTGGGCGCTGTACGGACTGCTGTTCACCATCGTGGTGCTCTTCGCCCTGCAGGGCGATCAGATCACCTCACATCCCCTCGATGTCGTCCGCATCGCGATCCCCTTGCTGGTGTACTTCGCGGTGATGTGGGGCGGTGGCTACGCGCTCGGCGCCGGGCTGGGCCTCGGCTATCAGCGCACCACGACCCTCGCGTTCACCGCCGCGGGCAACAACTTCGAGCTCGCCATCGCCGTCGCGATCGCCACCTACGGCGCCGCCTCCGGGCAGGCGCTGGCCGGGGTGGTCGGACCGCTGATCGAGGTTCCTGTCCTGGTCGGGCTCGTCTATGTCTCGCTCGCGCTGCGCGGGCGCTTCCGTTCCGCCAACCTCCCCGCCTGACGAAAGGCCGATCATGGCAGCCACACCCAGCGTCCTGTTCGTCTGCGTCCACAACGCCGGCCGATCCCAGATGGCCGCCGGCTTCCTCACCCACCTCGCGGGCGACGCGATCGAGGTCCGCTCCGCAGGCTCCGCGCCCGCCGACGCCGTCAACCCGGCCGCGGTCGCCGCGATGGCCGAGCTCGGGATCGACATCTCCGCACGGTCTCCGAAGATCCTCACCCCCGACGCGGTCGAGTCCTCGACCGTGGTCATCACCATGGGCTGCGGGGACAGCTGCCCGGTGTTCCCCGGCGTGAGCTACCGCGACTGGCAGCTGGCGGATCCGGCCGGTCGGGGCGTCGAGCAGGTGCGCCCGATCCGCGACGAGATCCGATCCCGCGTCGAAGCCCTGATCGCCGAGCTCGCCCCGACCGACTAGCTCTTGTGGGACAACGGATCCGGGAGCGGACGGAACGGGGTGCGCTGTCGGAGCCGGCCCGATCGTCTGGTACTGATACGGGCATGAAACGAACCCTGATCGCCGCCGTCGCGGCCGCCGCCGTGCCCTTCCTCCTCGTCGGCTGCAGCTCTGATTCCGAGGAGAAGACGAGCGACTCCGCCGCCAGCACGGTCGAGGAGCTGGCGATCGGCGAGACCCCGCAGCTGACCGGCGACATCTACCACGACACCTGCGTCGGGATCAGCGAGTACATCAAGACCCTCAAGGACGCAGGCATCACCGACGAGGCCGCCACGCCGGAGGCCATCGGCGCCGAGTTCGCGAACCTCGCGAAGGCCGCGCCGGACTGGGCCACCAAGTCCGAGCAGGACCAGAAGGACTTCCAGCGCGGCGTGGACGCCGGCATCAAGGGCGAGTGCTGACCGCTCCCCCACCGTGACGAGAACGCCCCCGCCGACCTGCTCGGCGGGGGCGTTCTCGTCGGTCCCCGACCGCCCTCGATGCACGTTGACATCTCATGTCAAACTGTCACGCACGAGTCGGCCGGACTCGTCCAGAGTGCAGGGTCAGGAGGGTACGTGGAGATCACCGAGGAGTCGGCCGTCGCGCTGGCGGGCGCGATCCGGGCGGGGTCGCTCAGTTCGCGCGAGGTGGTCGAAGCGCACATCGCGGTGCTCGATCGGGTCAACCCGGCGTTGAACGCGGTGGTGGTCGAACGGTACGACGCCGCCCGGCGGGAGGCGGACGAGGTCGACGCGCGATTGGCCGCCGATGGGCCGGACGCACTCCCGCCGCTCGCGGGCGTTCCGGTGACCGTCAAGGAGTCGCTCGCCGTCGCAGGCATGCCCAACACCGCGGGAGTCGTTGCGCGCAAGCATATCCGCCCCGCGGCACACGCGCCGGTGGTGCAGCGCGTCCTCGACGCGGGCGCGATCGTGCTCGGCCTGACGAACACGTCCGAGGGCTGCATGTGGATCGAGAGCAACAACCGGGTCTACGGGCGCACCAACAACGCCTACGACCGTCGGCGCAGCGCGGGCGGCTCCTCCGGCGGCGAGGGTGCCGTGATCGGCAGCGGCGGGTCCCCGATCGGGATCGCCACCGACACGCTGGGGTCGATTCGCATCCCGGCCTTCTGCAACGGGGTCTTCGGGCACCGGCCCTCGACCGGACTGCTGCCCGTCACCGGATCCTGGCCACCGCCCTACGGGGTCGCGCGGATGTGCGCGAACGGTCCGCTGGCGCGCCGCGCCCAGGACCTGATGCCCCTGCTGGAGATCATGGCGGGCCCCGACGGCGTCGACCCCCTCGTACGGGAGGTGCCGCTGCACGACCCCGCGTCGACCTCGCTGACCGGCGTCCGGGTGACCCTCGTCGATGACGCGTTCCTGCCGGGCACCGGCCGCGAGATGCTGCGCGCGCGGGACCGGGCCGCCGCCGCGCTGGAGGACGCAGGCGCAAAGGTCGAGCACGTCACGATGACGTCGCTGCGCCAGATCGGCCTGTTCACCACCATCGTCCTGGCCGAGGAGACGGGCATCAGCTTCGCGGAGATCATGCGCGGGGAGGGCGCCCATCCCCTCTCGCTGCCGGAACTGGTCGCGCCGCGCGGCAAGCACACGGCGCCGATGCGGTCGCTGGTGATCGGCGAGGTTCTCGAGAAGCTGTTGCCGAAGCCGCTGGTGCGGCGGCTGGCCACCGCCGCCCACACGGCGGCGGACGAGGTGACGGCGATCATCGGGGACGGCCTGCTGCTGCACCCGACGATGCCCGCCGTCGCGCCGCGACACGGCGCGTCCACCGGCCAGCCGTGGCGGACCAACGCGGTCGCCCCGTTCAGCCTCGCCGGGCTGCCGGTCACCCAGGCACCGCTCGGGCTGGGCTCGGCCGGGCTGCCGCTGGGCGTCCAGATCGTCGGCGGGATGGGCAACGATCACCTGACGATCGCCGCCGCGCTCGAGTTGGAGCGCGCCTTCGGCGGCTGGGCGCCCCCGCGGGGCAACTAGACTCGCGGGCAATCACCCGACCGAGAGATCGCCTTCCGTGCCTGCCGACCAGCTGCCCCCACCGACGACCCCTAGCCTGAATGCGGACTGCGGCAATTGCTTCGCGCTGTGCTGCGTGGCGCTGCCCTTCGCCAAGTCGGCGGACTTTGCCGTCGACAAGTACGCGGGCCGGCCGTGCACGAACCTCCTGGACGACTTCCGGTGCGGGATCCACACGGACCTGCGGCACAGGGGGTTCACGGGCTGCACCGTCTACGACTGCTTCGGCGCAGGCCAGAAGGTGTCGCAGCAGACCTTCGAGGGGCGCGACTGGCGCCGGGACCCGGCCGGGGCAGGCGCGATGTTCGAGGTCTTCCCGATCATGCGGCAGCTGCACGAGCTGCTCTGGTACCTGAACGAGTCGCTGACGACCGCGGCCGCCGAACCGGTCCACGCCGAACTCCGCGACGCCTGGGACCGGACGGTGGAGCTGACCGAGGGCGACCCCGCGACGGTGGCCCGGATCGACGTCGATCGCCACCGTCAGGAGGTGAACGTGCTCCTGCTCCGGGTCAGTGAGCTGGTCCGCGGGGCCGTGCCGGGCCGCAAGCGCGAGCACCGGGGAGCCGACCTCATCGGCGCCAAGCTGCGCGGTGCGGACCTGCGGGGCGCGAACCTGCGGGGCGCGTACCTGATCGGCGCGGACCTGCGTAAGGCCGACCTGCGGTCGTCCGATCTCATCGGCGCCGACTTCCGGGGAGCGGATCTTCGGGGCGCGGATCTGACCGAGACCATCTTCCTGACTCAGTTCCAGGTCAACGCCGCACAGGGCGACGCGACGACCCGCCTGCCCGCCGCGCTGGCGGTGCCACCGCACTGGGGCGATTCGCCGCCAGAAGGACTCACGGCGAACCCCGCTTCGCGAGGTCGTCCTCGTCGCGCGGGTGGCGGCGGAACCAGGCGGCGTAGCGGTCGGCCAGCGGCGCCGCGCTGAGCCCGTGGGCCAGCACCGAGGCCCCGATCGTGATCACCGCCGTCGTCACGAGCAGGTCCTCGTGGGGCAGCTGCCCCGGTTCCTCGAGGATGAGGATGACGAAGACGATCGTGGCGAGTCCGCGGGGACCGAACCAACCGAGAAACGCGACGGTCGGCGCACGCGGGTGCGTGCCGACCAGTGACAGCGCGACGGGGACCATCCGGACGACGGTCAGGCTCAGCGCCGCGTAGCCGAGCACGGCCAAGGACAGGTGCCCGAGGGCGGGGCCGAGCAGCACGGCACCGAAGACGATGAAGGTCACGGCGCTGAACATGTCGCCTGCCTCGTCGAGCAGGCGTGCCCCCTCTTCCTCGCCGCCGCCACTTCTGCGTCGGATCGCGCCGAAGGTCAGTCCGCCGATGAACGCGGCGATGAAACCCGAGCCACCCAGTGGCACGGCGGCGGTGTAGGCGAGCAGGGCCGCCGTCACGGGGACGATCTGCGCCCACAGCGGGTCGATCGTGCCGCGCCGACGCGCGGCGGCCAGGATCGTGGCGGCGATCGCGCCCGCTCCGACGCCCGCCGCGATCCCGTACCCGATCTGCTCGGTGACCAGCCGGGCCGCGGCACCGCCGCCGAGCGCACCGGATTCCGCCTCCGCGATGGCCAGCACGACGAGGAAGAGCGGCACGCAGATGCCGTCGTTGAGCCCGCTCTCGACGTTCAGGCCCTGCCGGACCCGCAGCGGCAGAGACCGGAGGGTCACGACGGCCTGCCCGAGCGCGGCGTCGGTCGGGGCGAGAATCACCGCGAGCAGCAGTGCCTCGGGCCAGGCGAGGTCGCCGAGCACGACCACCGCGGCACCGAAGCCCGCCAGGATGGTCAGCGGCAGGCCGATGCCGAGTAACCGAGCAGGAAGGGAGATCTCGGTGCGGAGGGCGGACAGGTCCACCCGGGCGGCATCGGAGAACAACACAAGCGCGAGCGTCACCTCGGCGAGCAGCTTGACCGTCTCGGCGGTGACGTGCACGTCGATCAGACCCGCAGACCTCCCCCCGAGCAGGAGGCCTGCCGCGGTGAAGACGATCGGAGCCGTGATCGGAGTGCCCGCGAGACGCCGGGACAGCGCCGCGAAGACGAGCAGGACCCCAGCGATCACGGGTAGCGCCCATGTCATGCCGCCACCGCCCCACTCACCTCGCCGGGCTACCAGGTCATGTCGAGTATCCGCCGATCAGCGCGCGCCGAGCGGCAATTTCCACTCTTCACCGTTGCGAAGGTCCCGATGGGCGCAACAGCGGGCGGGTCGCGCTTGCGGTCGCGAGCGGCGCATGGTCGCGTACGGAGCCGCAAAGGGATGAGGCCGATCGGCTCGGCCGCCGTCATCTGGGCCGGCGCAGTGGCGGTCACCGTGCGGCAGGTCCGGCGCCATGCACAAGCAGAGGCGGCACCTCTCGGCGACTTATGTCGCCGAGAGGATCGGCATGTAGCCGGGCCACAGCGTCGGGGAAATCTGCCCGACGCAGCTGCGCGGCCGAGCGTGGTCCGCCGCCGTTCGCCGCACGACTCGACACAAGTCGTCATCGATAGGGTCCGGAATCACATCGTTCCCGCATAGTCGGTACACAGGTCACCCGACGACTCCAACGCTCGACGTCACTGTTCCGAGAATGCCTTGAGCAGACCAAGCTCTGCCGCGCGAGCGCCGACTTGGAACCTGGTGGTGACCCCGAGCCGAACCATAATGTCGGCAACGTAGCGGCGGTAAGTTCGTAGCGACACGGCGAGCCGGCGCGCGGCGAGCTCGTCCTTCAATCCGAGGTCGAGTGCGCGCAACACAGCCAGCGTCATCTGGGCGAATTCCGGTTGCGGCAATGTGAAGTGCCTGGACAGCCCTGGCGCCGATTCCCAGAGGACCATGGCGAATTGATGCAGCACCCGGAGCAGGTCGGGATCGCTGATGACGTACCCATAGGGCCGTTGCTCACCGGTCCCGCCCCAAACCGCTGCGACCTGTCGATCGATGATGACCATATTGTGGAAGTCGGCGTTGGACACCCGGATCCGGTCGCACAGTTCGGGCTGTTGCCGCAACGATTCATAATCGCGTGTCTCGGCGTAGTGCTGGGTGTACAGCAGACGGACTTCCTTACCGGTCGAGAGCATATCCGCGACCGTTCGCCGACCTGGCTGGTAATGCCGCTGGATCCGCAGCGGGCTCGCCACCGCGAGCATGGCCTCTTTGCGAACACGTTGTAGCAATTGCTGTAGATCGCGTTCCCACCCCTCACCTGGGCGCAACCGGACGACGTCTCCGGCCGCACTGCGGACACTGTGATGTTCGTCTATCGCGTGATCGAGCAGGCGACGCGCCTCCGCCAGCAGTGAACCCACATCCACCCCACCCCGGTCTGGTTGCTTCGCTCCAATTTCAAAGTGCTGCGTCCCCTCTGGATACATAGCTCTATGACCCCACCTTCGACTATGAAAACCAGGCTTACCGGCACCCCCGACAAGCTGTCAATCTAAGTGATCAGATCACTAAAGCACTCTGTGGCGTGGCAATTCTCTGCCACGCGGGACGGCAGCTTCCTGCTACACAACAGCCCTTCTTCGAGGTGAGCCTGTTCTATTTTCGGAAGAGCTCAGACATCCGAATCCAAGGACCACGATGCACATCGACTTCAACGACGAACAACTGCAGCTGCGCAAGCAGTTGCGCTCCTACTTCACCGACCTGATGACACCCGAAATCCGCGAGACTCTAGCTGGATCCGGTGGCGAATACGGCGATCCCGACGCCTACAAAGAGGTCGTTCGCACCCTCGGCCGCGACGGCTGGCTGACCCTGGGCTGGCCCGAGGAATTCGGCGGCCAGAACCGGCCGGCCATGGACCAACTGATCTTCAATGACGAGGCCGCCGCCGCGGGCGTCCCCTTCCCGTTCCTGACCGTGAACACGGTCGGCCCGACCATCATGCGCTTCGGCACCCCCGAGCAGAAGGCATTCTTCCTGCCCCGAATTGCCAAGGGCGAGTTGCACTTCTCCATCGGCTACTCCGAGCCCGACGCAGGCACCGATCTGGCGTCACTGCGCACCCGAGCGGTACGCGAGGGCAGCGAGTTCGTCATCAACGGCGAGAAGGCCTGGACCAGCCTCATCGAATACGCCGACTACATCTGGCTGGCGGCCCGTACCGATCCGGAGGCGACCAAGCACCGCGGCCTGTCCATTCTAATCGTGCCCACCACGGCACCGGGCTTCTCCTGGAGCAGGATTCACACCATGGCCGGTCCCGGCACCAGCGCAACATTCTACAACGATGTGCGGGTGCCCGTCACGAATGTGGTGGGCGAACTGAACGCCGGCTGGCCGCTGATCACCAACCAGCTCAATCACGAGCGAGTCGCGTTGACTTCCGCTGCACCACTTCAGGAATCGCTTCGCCAGGTCTGGGAATGGGCAGAGACCACCACCCGGGCCGACGGTACCCGGGTTATCGACTCAGAGTGGGCGCGACTACATCTCGCTCGCGTGCACGCCCACATAGAGTATCTGAAATTGCGCAACTGGCGCATAGCCTGGGCTGCGGACTCCGGTGAACTCCACCCCGCGGATGCCTCCGCGACCAAGGTCTTCGGCACCGAATTGGCCACGGAAGCTTACCGATCGCTCATGGAGGTGCTGGGCGCCGCATCGGTGGTACGGCAGAACTCCGCTGGCGCGCTGCTGCGCGGCCGAATTGAACGCCTCCACCGATCATCGCTCATCCTGACCTTCGGCGGCGGCACCAATGAGGTCCAGCGCGACATCATCGCCAAGACCGCGCTCGGCCTGCCTGTTACCCGCTGACCTATTTCGAGGACTTCTCATGGACTTCACCCTCACCGATGCCCAGCACGACCTGGCCGGACTGGCCCGCACCGTGCTCACCGACTGGACCGCCAAGAACATCCCGGACGCGACGGGTTTCGACCGCACGCTATGGTCGGCCCTCGCCCGCGCCGGACTCCTGGAGGCCGCGCTGCCCGCCCCGGTCGGCGGCGGGTTCAGCGTGCTCGAACAGTGCAGCGTGCTTATCGAGATCGGCCGCACAGTCGCGCCCGCACCGTACCTGACCAGCGCGGCGGTCGCAGCTGCCGCGATCGCGCAATTCGGCGACAAAGAACAGCAGACACGGTGGGCCGCTCCGGTCGCGGCGGGCACCGCCACTGTCGCCGTGGCTCTCTCCACGGAAGACCACCGATTCACCGCCGAGCGCACCGATGCCGGCTGGCGCATCTACGGCTCGCACAGCGCAGTTCCGGCGGGCGCGTTCGCGGATGCCTTCCTCGTCGAGGCGGTAGCCGACGGCGGCCCGCTGCTGCTAGTGCTCGATCGCGCTACCCGTGGACTGCGCACTACCCAACAGCAAGTCGTCGACGGCTCCGACGCCGCTCTGCTGGAACTGGACACGGCAGTAGGCCGCACCGCTGCGCTCGGCGCGCCCGGCGACGGCTCAGCCGGATGGGCGCATCGCCGCGCCACCATCGCCGCCTGTGCCTACCAACTCGGCGTCTTGGAGCGCGGCCTGGAACTCACAAGCGAATACGCCATCACCCGAAAGCAATTCGACAGGCCGATCGGCGAGTTCCAGGCGGTCAGACAACGTCTGGCCGACGCCTACCTCGACGTCGAGGCGGTACGACTGAGCCTCTGGCAAGCGGCCTGGCGCGAATCCGAGGGCCTTCTCGCGGATGCCGAAATCGCCACCGCGAAATTCTGGGCGGCCGAGGCCGGCCATCGGGTGGCGCACACCATGGTCCATGTGCACGCCAGCATCGGCATCTTCCTGGACTACCAGGTACATCGCTACTTTACGGCCGCCAAACGCACCGAATTTCTGTTCGGTGCTGCCACCGAACAACTTCGAACGCTGGCCGACACCCTCACCGAGACCCAGCGGACGTAGCGAATAGCGGCGCCCGGGAGCCGTATCCGGTGGCGCAGGTCCGAGTCGAACTGCGCCACCGAAGTTCTCAGTCACGATTGGCGAGGGCGTTGACACAAACGGCCGAAGTTCCCACCGTTTGTCGGTTGTCGCGGGTGAGTTGATCTACCTGCCCGATCTCAGCGAAACGCTGACATACCCAGACAATCCACGTAGCCGTGCGCCACAAGTTTCGAGAGCTCCTGGCATTGCCATCGATTGGCGAAATACGACCCCTGCGGCCGCATCTGGCGCTTCCAGAGGAAACGCCAGAGTCCAACTCAGCTTCTCCTGTCGTCCTGGCGGTGACGGTCATCGGGCCGCTCACCCAGCTTTCAGCACGCAGGGCGTGCCACTGCGTAGACGGCGGTCATGCACTGATTCCAGTGATTTCACAGGGACTTGTGGAACTGCTCTCGCGGATCCTGTTCACCATCGCTGGATCGCGCAACAACGCACGGATCGGTCGCCTGCCGTGCTTGACCGTGAATCATCGTCACCTGCGGGTGACTTTCGGCAGGCCCAATCCAACCTCTGAGACCATGTCTCGCATCACTTCGTTGACACCGCCGCCGAAGGTAATCACCACGTTCCGCTTGGAATGAACGTCCAGTGATTTCAAGGTCTGGGCCGTGTATGGATCAGCGAGGTCACCCCACGAGTAGATGATGTCTTCGGCGATCCGGGCCACGCGTTGCACGCGGGTGGTGTGAAACACCTTGGAAGCAGACGCGTCCGCCTGACTTGGCCCTTCGGGGCCCGCGGACGCCACCACACGCCAGTTCAATACGTTGTTGACCTTCAGAACCGCGACGATTTCTCCAAGACATTCCCTCACGTCGTCAATGTCCAACAACCCCTCTGATGCGGCCCAACGGTGCACGAGGTCGTAGACAGCAGCGATACGCCCGGACGGACTCAGCATCACTCGCTCGTGATTGAGCTGGGAGATCAGGTACCTTACCCCCTTGTTCTCCTCACCGACCAACATCGACGCCGGAACATGCACGTCCTCGTAGTAGGTGGCATTGGTGTGATGTGCGCCGTCGAGTGAGATGACCGGGGTGCAGCTGAATCCCGGATCGTTGGTGTCGACGATCAGTATCGACAGACCGCGGTGGCGCGATTCCACGCTGCCGGTCCGTGCGGCCAACCATATGTAGTCCGCGCTATGCCCGCCGGTGGTGTAAGTCTTCTGACCATTGACGACGTACGACCCGTCGGATTGCCTCTTCGCCGTGGTGGACAAAGAGAAGAGGTCGGTACCCGCGTCGGGTTCGGTGTATCCGATCGCAAACTCGATTTCGCCACGCAGTATGCCCGGCAGGAAGCGTTGCTTCTGTTCGTCAGTGCCGTATCGCAGCAGAGTCGGTCCGACCGTTTGCAGGGTGACGGACGACAGTGGGATGCTCGCGCGCACCGCCTCCGACTCGAAGATCTGCTGCTCTAACGAGCCGAAACCTCGGCCACCGAACTCTTTCGGCCAGCCGACCCCCAGCCAACCGTCCTGTCCGAGTTGACGAACGATCCGTTTGGCCACTGGGCCGTGACGGTCGTGTAGCAGCGAAGAAACATCGCCTTCACTCACGAGAGATTCGAAATACGAACGGATTTCGCTCTGCAGTGACTCTTGTTCCGAAGTCAGACCAATGAACATCGATTACCCAACCTTCTGAGATTCTGTCTCTCACCACCACAATGGCGCACGACATCCTTGGCCAATGAGAAGTACCTGTGCATTGGGTAAGTGACGTCTACACCCAGTCCCCCGTGCAAGTGGTGACACATCTGCATCGCCGCGCGCCCCTCGCCCGCGAACATGAACAGGGCAGCATCGAGTTCGGTGCTGGCACTCCCACCGTTGTCGAGAGTCCAGTTGCAATACAGGGACGTCGATTCCAAGGCGGTCGCTAGGACGTAGATGTCGGCAATCTCCTGCGATGCGGCCTGGAACGTTGCCAAGGGGCGCCCGAACTGTGTCCTACTCCTGAGATGATCCGCCGTCAACTTCAACGCACCATTCAGGAGACCGCTCGCATAGGAAAGGAATACCGTGCGGTGAAGATCGGCAAACAGATCCGGTGCATCAGGACGGTCGCCGAACACCGGCTTGGACCGAACGTCTACGAGTCGGAATTGACTGTCGATCGGTGCACTGGGATCTTCAGTGCCCAACGAACTCGCGATCGGTACGACCGTCACGCCTTGCTGCGTTGCATCGATCAGGCCCGGCCCAGTCGTAGTCGGGATGAGTAACCATCGGGCGTTCTCAGCGCACTGCGCCGCGCTGAAGTCACCATCGATTTTCACAACGGCATCGCCCTCGACCGGGACTGCTTCAGGAACGCCCATGCGCCCTGGCGCCCGCGCACTGACTGCAGTCACCTCTCCGCAAGCGATGCCCTTGCACCAGTCGTCGATCTCGATTCCCGCAGCAGTCCGCGATGCCACCAGGCCAGCAATACCGGCACCCACGAATGGACTTATTACGGCAGCTTCACCCAATGCCTGAGCAACGATGCCGACCTCGACTGCGCCCAGGCCGGCGCCACCATGCTCCTCCGGAATGCTGAGCACATGCAATCCTGCATCCTGAAGCACTGACCACAATTGCGCAGAGGGCGACTCCCGGGAGAGGACCCCTCGGACCGTTTCTTCGACGGCAAGCTGCGTTTCATCAAAACTGAAATCCATCTACACGCCTTCCCGAGATGGATGAGCGCCGCGCGCTGAACCAATCCCCAATGTGTTGCGGGAGTGCCCTTCGTCATGGAGGTGTTGTTGACGGTGCTCGACCGCGACCGAGTCGCCGGTCTGGCCGACCGGCGCGGCGGATGCACGGCAGGAACGTCTACGCTGGCGTCGAGTCGTCGTGCCAGTCGGTATCGGAGGTGCTCAGCAGCACGATGTCGCGTCTCCACTGATAAGAACACGCATACCGTCTGCCTCCTGGTCAGTTTTGGACTCCCCGTTAGGCCACGACGTTAGGCGGACAGCTCTGCTGTGTGGGTCGGCTGGCTCTTAGTGGCCAGCAATTGGTCAGTGACGGCCGCCGTCGAAGTCATCTTCCTGCCAACTCCAGGTCGGGGTACGTCCACATCAGGAAGATCTCAAGCGGGTCTACCAACTGGTCACCTCGACGCGGCGCAACATGTTGGTGACTGTGGCCCGTTATCAATGCACCCGATTGAGGCGATTGTGCCGCGGACGATTTGCACAGCGGCGAAGGTTCCGCCGATCCGGCTACACGATGCGCGGCACACCTGCGGCACGCTCATGCACCTGCAGGGCGTCCCCACCGCGGTCATCTCGGCGCGGCTCGGGCACGCTGACTCGACATCCACGACGCGCACCTACATGCACTCGCAGGACGATTCGCTCACGCTCGCCGCCGCGGGTTTGCGATCAGTTGTGACGACCCGTGACAGTTTCGCCGGATCCTGTAACGAGAAATCCGGCGCCACCAACTATTCGCGCTGGTAGACGCCGGATCCCGTGGAGCCCCCTGTCAGGATTGAACTGACGACCTTTCGCTTACAAGGCGAGTGCTCTACCACTGAGCTAAGGAGGCGGACAAAGCGCGCCCATCATATCTGGCCGCCTCCGAGGCCCCGAAACCGACAGCACGGATGCGCGCCTGGCCTGCTACCGGACCTATCCGCTCAACGTGTAGAGGTGATCGGGACTGATCACCTCGGTGATTGCGGTGGCGAGGACACCGCTCGACCCGGTGTCCAGCGTGTCGACGTCCGAGTTGATCAGAATGACCATGGTCAGATCCTTCTCCGGCAGGTACACGACGACGCTCTTGTAGCCGGGCAGGCTCCCGTTGTGCCCGATCCATCCCCGCACATCGAAGACGCCGAGGCCATACCCGACGCCATCGATCCCCTGAGCCGGCAGCATCTGCAATCGCTGCTTCTGGGTATCCGCATCGAGCAGGTCGCCCTTGTACAGCGCATGCGCCCAGGTCCGCAGATCGTCGAGCGTCGAGATCATCGAACCGGCAGCCCACCCCCACGACGGATTCCAATCGGTCGCGACCCCGAGCGTCTCGTCCTTCGTCTGCGTCGTGTAACCCTGGGCGTGCGGCTCCGGAAAAGCGTTCGACGTGGGAAAGTTGGTGTCCTTCATCCCCAGCGGTTCAAGGATCTTCCCCTTGATGATGTTCTTCATCGAGTCCCCCGATACCTTCTCGACGACCATCCCCAGCAGGATGAAGTTGGTGTTGGAGTATTCGAGCCGGTCACCGGGCTCGAAATGCAACGGGTCGCCCTTGACGTATCCCACCAGCTGCCCAGGGCTGAAATCACCCTTGGGGTCGGTGAGGAAATCGGTGCCGAACTGTTCGTCGTACGTGTAGTCGGCCAGCCCGCTTCGCATGCCCGCCAGGTGGCGCAGGGTGATTCTGTCGCCCTCGGTCACACCGTCGACGTACTTCGAGATCGGATCATCGAGTCCGACCTTGCCCTCATCGACCAGCTGTAGCAGAGCCGTCGCGGTGAAAGTCTTGGTCACGCTACCTATCCGGCTGTAGAAGTCGGTCTTCATGGGAGCCCCGGTCGCGGTGTCCGCCGTCCCCGTTGCTCTGACATAGCTGCCGTTCGGTCCCCACACGCCCACGATCGCGCCCGGTACCCCGGTCTTCCGGACCGCCTCCGCTATTGCCGAATCCAGCTTCGCGGTCGTCGCCTGATCCATCTGCACGCCGGCGGGCGCCGAGGACTCCGAGCCAACCGACGCGGAGCCCTCACCCGTGCCACCACATCCGGTGGCCCCGACCGCCACCACGAGCGCCCCCACGACGGCGCACAGGGTCCTCCTCGAACGCACACAATTGATCGACATCGACCTGCCCTCCCGCTCCAGCGCATCCACCATGGACGCCGACCCAGTAGAGCAGTTGAATTCACTAAAACCGATACAGGACTACGCATTTCAGAAAGATCGCGACCTGCGGCGTACATGCGCATAGGCCTTGAGACATACCCGATAGGCCCCGAATGTGTCCGCTCGGATGATGCGAAGACGGGCATAGTGGTTCTAGCGTCGATCGAGTCGGAGTCGCCGAGGCGATAGAAGGGGGCGCACGCGACAATGACCACCATGCGTTGCCTCCGCCCTGCGGAACATCTCGATGACCGCTCGTCGGCCCGCTGGGCCTTTGATGCGATCGTCGCGGCGCTGGCGGTGGCGGTGGCGATGCCCGACCTCTTCCACGACGGCGAGGGCCCGCCCTTGGCCGCGATCGCGGTCTTGGTCGCCGTGCTCGCCCCGCTGGCGGTACGGCGCATCTTTCCGATCCCGGTATTCGCCTGGGTCCTGATCAGCGCGGTCGCCGCCGGACTCTGGAACGACAACCTCGCCGCCGACCTGGGCCTGCTCATCGCGCTCTACACCGTCGCCGCTGCGCAATCGCGACTGGAGGCGCTGGCGGCGGCGGCCGTCCTCGAATTCGCCATGATCGTCGCCACCGTCCGCAGCACTGACGGCAGTTGGTGGCACGCCTCGATCCTCGTGTCGGGCCTGGTCGGTACCGCACTCGGGCTCGGACTGTACGCATCGACGCGGCGCGCATACCTTGCCGAACTCCGCGATCGCGCGGTGCGTTTGGAACGCGAGCGCGACCAGCAGGGCGAGCTGGCCGCAGCCGCTGAACGCGCGCGGATCAGCCGCGAGATGCACGACATCGTCGCGCACCACCTGACCGTCATGGTTGCCCTCAGCGAGGGTGCGGTCGCCGCGAGCGCAACCTCGCCCGAACGCGGGATCGAGGTGATGCGCACCGTGTCCGCCACCGGTCGACAGGCACTGGCCGACACCAGGAGGCTGCTCGGGGTCTTGCGCGAGAACGAGCTCGGGAACCCCGGAGATTGCGCGCTCGCGCCCGTCCCGGACCTGGCCGAACTCGACGTGCTCATCGCCCGGGTACGTGACGCAGGACTGCCGACCTCACTCGAGGTGCACGGGAACGCCATCGACCTACCCGCCACCATCCAGCTCACGGTCTATCGGCTGGTGCAAGAGGCGCTCACCAACACCCTCAAACACGGCGGCCATGGCACCCGCGCCTCGGTGCGGCTGCGGTACCTGCCCGGCGAGATCCGGGTGGACGTCGAGGACGACGGTGCCGGGGCGGCGACGACGCCGTCCGGCGGGGGCGGCGGCCTGATCGGGATGCGGGAGCGAGTCCACACATATGGCGGCGTGTTGCGGTCCGGTCCGATGGGGCCCCGCGGTTGGCGGGTCTCCGCGCGGTTTCGCTTGGACGAAGGAGAGAGCACGTGATCCGTGTGCTGTTGGTCGACGATCAATCCCTGCTGCGGATGGGATTTCGGCTGATCCTGGAGGCCGAGTCCGATATCGAGGTGGTCGGCGAGGCCGGGGACGGCGCGACCGGGGTCCGGATGGCGGCGGCCCTCGAACCGGACGTCGTGATGATGGACGTCCGGATGCCGACCATGGACGGCATCGCGGCCACCGCCGCCATTCTCGACGCCCAGCCCGCCTGCAAGATCCTGATCCTCACCACCTTCGATGTTGACCAGTACCTCTATGCCGGCCTGAAGGCCGGTGCCAGCGGGTTTCTGCTCAAGGACGCGCCCCCGACGGCTCTACTCGCCGCGATTCGCACGGTGGCCGACGGGGAGGCCGTGCTCGCTCCGACCGCGACCCGGCGCCTGATCGACCAGTTCATGCCGCTTCTGCCCGAACCGGACCGGCAGGCCAGGCGCGACACGGTGCTCAACGCGCTCACCGACCGGGAGCGGACGGTGTTCGCCGGGCTCGCGGCCGGCCGGTCGAATCGCGAGATCGCGGGCGACCTGCAGGTGTCCGAGGGCACCGTGAAAATCCACGTGGGGCGAATTCTGTCGAAGCTGGACCTGCGTGATCGGGTGCAGGCCGTGGTGCTCGCATACGAATCGGGCCTGATCACCCCGGGAAACTGAGCACCGCCACGCCAGGCGCGACATACCGAGACCCCTCCGGCCGGACCAGCCATACGAGGCCGCACGAATATGCCTCCCGGCGCCCCAAACGCCGACCCGCGCGGACCCGGTCGGCGTATGTTTGGCACGACACATTCCCTGACGGGAGCGGTCCCATGGATCTCAACACCATCAGCGATGTCGTGCGGCGACCACCCGACCGCCCCGGCGCGGACTGGCGCGAGGGCGATGCCTGGCTGGCCGGGGGAACGTGGCTGTTCTCCGTTCCGCAGCCCGCGCTGCGCAGGCTGGTGGACCTCACCGCACTCGGCTGGGACGCCCTCGTACCGAGCGAGTCCGGCTTGGAGATCGGCGCGACGTGCACGGTTCGTGATCTGTACGACCTTGCGCCGCAGAGCGATTGGCGAGCCGGCCCGCTACTGAGGACGAGCTGTGAGGCGTTCCTGGCCTCGTTCAAGGTGTGGAACTCGGCGACGGTGGGCGGCAACATCTGCATGTCCCTGCCTGCGGGCCCGATGATCACGATGACCGTGGCGCTCGAGGCGACGTACACGCTGTGGGCGCCCGACGGATCGCAGCGCACCGTCGACGCGGCCGACTTCGTCACCGGCGACCACCGGAATGTGCTGGCGCCCGGCGAGGTTCTGCGCCGCATCGACATCCCGGCCGCCGCGCTGCGCAAACGCCACACCCACCGCCGCTTCACCCTCACCCGGCTGGGGCGCTCCACCCTGTTCATGATCGCCACCCAGACCCCCGGCACCGCCGACCTCGCCCTCACCATCACGGCGGGCACCACGCGCCCGGTGCGGATGGAGTTCGAGACCGTGCCGGACCCCGAGACGATGCGGCGCAGCATCGACTCCCTGCCCGACGACCTGTGGTTCGACGACCCGAACGGCACCCCCGAGCACCGCCACCACCTCGCGCGGCACTTCGCCGAGGAGATCCGCGTCGAGTTCGAGTCGGGAGACCGGTCATGACCTATACGGTGAACGGCAAGACCTTCGACGAGGAGCCGCGACCCGGCCAGTGCCTGCGGACGCACCTGCGGGAGCTCGGCCACCACGGCGTCAAAAAGGGTTGCGACGCAGGCGATTGCGGTGCCTGCACGGTCTGGCTCGACGGCGATCCGGTGCACAGCTGCATCACCCCCGCGTTCCGGGCGGATGGCCGCGAGGTGACCACGATCGAGGGCCTCGGCACTCCCGAGGATCTGCACCCGCTGCAACGGCAGTTCCGCGATGCCCCCGGCTTCCAGTGCGGATTCTGCACCGCGGGCATGATCATGACGTCGGCGACCTTCACCGACGCCCAGAAGCAGGATCTGCCCCGCGCGCTCAAGGGCAACCTCTGCCGCTGCACCGGCTATCGGTCGATCGAGGACGCCGTGCACGGGGTCACGGGGATCGAAGACGCGCTCCCCGGTCGCGCCGTCGGCACCAGCGTCGCCGCCCCGGCCGCCACCGACGTGGTGACCGGCCGCGCCGAGTTCACGATGGACACCGAGATCGAGGGGATGCTGCACCTGAAGGTGCTGCACTCGCCGCACGCGCACGCCCGCATCATCTCGATCGACAAGACCGCCGCGCTCGCGGTGCCCGGCGTGCACCGCGTCTACACCTGGGAGGACGTGCCGCGGAAGCGCTTCACAACCGCGATCCACACCGATCACCTCGTCGATCCCGACGACACCTACATCCTCGACGACACGGTGCGCTTCGTCGGGCAGCGGGTGGTCGCGGTGCTGGCCGACTCCGTCGGGGCCGCGGAGGAGGGCTGCCGCCGGGTGGTCGTCGAGTACGAGCCGCTGCCAGCGGTGTTCGACCCAGAGGAGGCGATGGCCCACGGCGCGCCCGCGCTGCACGGCTCGCACGACCCGTTCGTGCGGGACCCCGTGCACAACATCCTGCTCGAACTGCACGGGCACGTCGGAGACGTCGAGACCGGGTTGGCCGAGGCCGATGTCGTCCACGAGGGCACCTACTTCTCCCCGCGCGTGCAGCACGCGCACCTGGAGACGCACGGGTCCATCGCGTGGATGGCGGAGGGCCGCCTGCACGTGCGGACCAGCTCCCAGTCACCGTCGATCGCGAAGGTCAAGCTGGCCCACCTGTTCGCCCTGCGCCCCGATCAGCTGCGGGTGTTCTGCAAGCGGGTCGGCGGCGGGTTCGGCGGCAAGCAGGAGGTGATCTCCGAGGACCTGGTTGCCCTCGCCACGCTGGACACCGGGCGCCCGGTCTGCCTGGAGTTCACCAGGGAGGAGGAGTTCACGACGGCCTCGCCGCGGCACCCGATGAAGCTGACGGTCACCCTCGGCGCGAAGGCCGACGGCACCCTCACCGCGATGAAGATCCGCAACGTCTCCAACACCGGCGCCTACGGCAACCACGGCGGCGAGACGCTGTTCGCGGGCGGGGCCGCCGTCTCGATCTACCGGTGCGCCAACAAGAAATACGACGCGTACTCGGTGTACACCAACACCGTGCCGAGCGGCGCGCTGCGCGGCTACGGCATGACCCAGCCCGCGTTCGCGGTGGAGTCCGCCGTGCACGAGCTGGCGGTCGCGCTCGGCATCGACCCGCTCGAGCTGCGCCGCCGCAACATCGTGCGCCCGGGCGACTCCCTGGTCGCCTTCGAGGACGGACCGGACGACGTCGTGTTCGCGGAGGACGGGCTCGGAAAGTGCATCGACCTGGTCGACGAGGCCCTGCGGCACGGCGGCTCCGACCCGCCCGCCGGTGACGACTGGCTCGTGGGGACCGGCGCCGCGAGCTCACTGCACGAGACCGCTCCCCCGACCGAACACGTCTCCGAGGCCTGGGTGACGCTCGGCGACGACGGCGTCTACGAGCTCGCCGTCGGCACCGTCGAGTTCGGGGAGGGCACCTCGACCGCGCACGTGCAGATCGCCGCGAACCAGCTCGGGACCACGCCGTCGCGGATCCGCCTGGTGCAGTCCGACACCGACCGCACCGGCTTCGACACCGGCGCCTTCGCCAGCGCGGGCCTGTTCGTGTCCGGCAACGCCGTGCTGCGGGCGTCGAACGCCCTGCGCGACCGGATCCTCGCGTTCGCCGCCGCGCACACGGGGGTCGACGTCGCCGCCTGTGCCATGGACGACGGCGGCGTCGTCTGCGACGGCACCCGCGTACCGCTGACCGTGCTCCAGCTCGCCGCAGGCGCCCGCGGCATCCGGTTCACCGCCGCCCGCAAGGCGTACGGCTCGCCGCGCAGCGTGGTGTCCAACACGCACGGCTTCCGGATCGCCGTGCACCGGGTCACCGGCGAGATCCGTGTCCTGCGCAGCGTGCAGGCCACCGACGCCGGGGTGATCATCAACCCGGCGCAGGTGCGCGGGCAGATCGAGGGCGGCGTCGCGCAGGGCATCGGTTTCGCGTTGACCGAGAACTTCCTCGTCGACGGCGCCGGGACGATGGTCAACCCGAACCTGCGCAACTACCGCATCCCCACCTATGCCGACGTGCCCCGCACCGAGGTGCTCCTGGTCGACTCGGCGGACTCGGTCGGGCCGATGCGTGCGAAGGGCATGGCGGAGTGCTGCATCAACCCGGTCGCGCCCGCGCTGGCCAACGCCCTCCAGAATGCGACGGGGGTGCAATTCCGGGCGCTGCCCCTGACACCCGAGCGCATCTACGGCCCACTGGCCCTGTCGCGGACCCGCGCCCCTTCGGTGCGCCCGTAGGGAGGCGGCCATGGCAGCCGAGGAGCGCACCCGCGACACCGCCACGGTCATCATCGGGCAGCGGGTGCGCCGCGGCTGCGAGTCGGCCTTCAAGGCCTGGCAGGAGGAGATCAACGTCGCCGCCTCGCACTACGCCGGCTTCCTCGGCGCCCAGATCTCGGCACCCACTGCCGTGCAACCCGATTGGGTGGTGGTCTACCGCTTCGACTCCGTCGCCAACGTGCAGGCATGGGTGAACAGTGCCACCCGCCAGGCCTGGCTCGACCGGGGTCAGCAGTACCTCGACGGCCCCGCGACGCAGCAGGTGATCACCGGCGGATCCCGGCCGACCGATCAGCTCGTGACGGTCGTCGTGACCCACCGCGTTGCGCCGGACAACGTCGACGACTTCCTCGAGTGGCAGAACCGGATGCGGCTGGCGGAGTGCAAGTTCGAGGGCTTTCGCGGCAGCGAACTGTTCCGCCCCATCGAGGGCATCCAGGACGAGTGGACCGCGCTCTACCGCTACGACAACGCCGCGAACCTCTTCACGTGGCTCACCTCCAACAAGCGGCAGCAGCTCCTGACCGAGGGCGAGAGGTTCCACGAGTTCTCCTCACGCACCGTCGACAACTCCTTCGGCAGCTGGTTCGCCTTCGACGAGAAGGGGAACGAGGCGCCGCCACCGTCCGATGTCAAGACCTCCATCGCCGTCTGGGTGGGCCTCTACCCCACCGTGGTGCTGCTCACCCTCGCGCTGTCCCCGCTGAAGATGCCGCTGTGGCTGGGCCTGCTGATCGGAAACCTGTTCTCCAGCTTCGCCATGACCTTCGTGACCATGCCGCGCTACGTGAACCCACTGCTGCGACGCTGGCTGCGGCCGCCCGCGGACGTGCCTGAAGGCAGGACGAATCTCCGGGGTATCGCCATCGTCGCGGGGGTCAACACATTCTGGGTGGTCGTGTTCTATCTCGTGACGAGACAGTTCTGGACGCTGCCCTGACAGAGGAGTTCACCTTCTACGGAATCGAGGAACCACGATGAACACGAGAACGGTGCGAGGCGCGAGCCTGATCCCCATCGCCGCGGCGGCACTGCTGCTGGCCGGATGTGACTCGGACAGCGACGACACCTCCACGACGTCCGCGACCGCGGCGGTGACGACCGCTCCGGTGTCCACGGGCACGACGGCGATGGCGGCGGTCAGCAAGGAGAAGGCCGAGCAGGCCGCCCTCGCGACCGTCCCCGGCGGCACGATCGTCTCCTCCGAAACCAATCAGCACGACGGCAAGACGGTGTGGCACGTCCACATCCGCAACACCCAAGGCTGGGACTACGACGTGGACGTCGACGCCGCCACCGGCGCGGTCGTGCCCGACAACTGATCCGCAGGGACGCCGAGATGCGCACGCTGGCAATCACGCAGAACATCACCATCGACGGCTCGATCGAGATGCTGGGAGAGTGGTTCGATCCCCAGGGCCAGGGCGGGGTGGACAACTCTGATCTGCTCGAGGAGTCGCACCGCCAGGACCGTGCAGCCGACGGGTTTCTGGTGGGCAGGCGCACTTTCGAGGACCTACGCGGATACTGGCCGAAACAATCCGAGGATGCCACGGGGATCACCGACTACCTCAACCGAGTACAGAAGTACGTCGTCTCCTCGACCATGATCGACCCGCAGTGGCAGAACTCGACGGTCCTCTCCGGCGAACCCGCCGAGGAGATCCGCGCGTTGAAGATGCTGCCGGGCAAGGACATCGTGGTCACCGGCAGCATCATGCTGTGCCACACCCTGATCGAGGCGGGACTCGTCGACGAGTACCGGCTGTTCGTCTATCCGGTCGTGCAGGGCCGGGGCCGCCGGTTGTTCCCCGACGGGTTCGAGATACCGGAGTTGGCACTGCTCGACGCGAAGGCCTTCCGCTGTGGCATCACCTACTCGCGGTATGGGAAGGCCTGACCGGGTTCCCGAAAGCGCAGTTCCTGGGCTTCGTCGGGTCGGGCTGGCTGACCCACATCACGGCGGCTCGCGTGCCTGCCGAGGACGAGTGAACGAGGTTGGACCCCGGCCGCCAGGCGGGACGCCTGCGGCTCAGGCGACGGCGGCAGCCCTCGCAGCGCGGACGAACACCCAGATCACTCCGCCCACCATCGCGATGATCGTGCCCCAATAGGCGACGGGCGCGACGAGTCCGATCCCGCTGCACATGCCCGCGATGACGAACGCGATCGCCGCGGGCATCACAGCGGCCGCATGCCCTGCCCGCCACGCAGCCTCACTGCGCTTCAATGCGGGGATACGGATACCGACGAAGGAGTTGACCGGTATCGCTCCGCGGCCTGCGGCAAGACAGACCACGACCAGCAGAAGCAGCAACCCGGTAAACACCCAGGCCACCATGATCAGGTCGCCCGGAGCATCGTTCATTGTCATGAAGCGCACTCTTACACATGCAACCTCACCGTCTGATATCCCGTTGAACGTGCTCTGAGAGCAGGCATTGACCCGTGTCCTAGCCGCCCGCCGCCGTGACCACCTCACGAATCGCGTCGACCACCAGCTGCGGCGACTCGTTGTGGATGTTGTGGCCGCTGTTCGTCTTCGTGATGTGCTGCGCGCCGGGAAACAGCAGGGCGAGACTGTCCTGCGACGCCAGCTGCGCCCGCCAGAACACCTCCGGGTAGTCGGCGGGCGCGTCCGCGGGCAGGCGGGCACGGAAGGCGTCCGGGTCGAAGGTGTCACCGCTGAGCACCACGACCGGCACCTCGGGAACCGGCGGGGCGGCGCGCAGTTGAGGGAAGATCGCGGCGGGGTCGAGCTGCTCGACGTCCGCCCACTGGGCGGTGCGGCGTTCGTTGTCCAGCTCGTTCATCCGCAGGAACACCGAGAACTCGGCGGGGGTCAGCTCGTTCTCGAGGAACTCCGACATGCCGTCCACGAGGACCAGACCGGCCGTCTCGTCGGGATGGGTGCCCGCGTACACCCTCGCGATCGGTCCCCCGTACGACCACCCGACGAGGACGTAGGGACCGGGCACCTCCGCCGCGGTCAACAACGCGTGCAGGTCGGCGGTGTCCCGCTCGGGGTCGGTCGGCTGCGACACCGGCGTGGACGGGGTGAACTCGTCGCCCGCGCGTGCGGTCCCGGGCCGGTCGTAGGAGCAGACCCGCGTGAACGCGCCGACCTCCGGATACACGGCGGACCCGCTCGGCACCATGTCACCGGATTGATCGGCGACCTCACTCCAGGTGTCCGCAGCGGCGACTGCGCCGGGCACCAGCACCACCGTCGGGACGTCATCATCGCGAGATGCGGTGCCGCGGCACTCCAGGTACATCTGCCGCCCGTCGCCGATGTCGAACGTCCGGGCGATGTCGGCCTGCGGCGTGTCCGCCGTGGGCACCGTGTTGCCCGCGGGGTTCTCCTCCTGGCTGCCACACGCGATCAGCGACGCCGTGACGCCGAGGACGGCCGCCGCGAACCGCAGGGCGGCCAGGCGCCCGCCCGGAGTGGCGCGCATGATCTCAGCGTGTCACACCGCGACGCTGTGCGGGAGGGCACCGGCGCCTGCCCGCACCCCTGGGTGATTGGCCCGAATGTTCACCGCTGCGAGCTCGACCGTCCGATCGATCCGTCGCTGCCTCGTCTCCTGCCGCTTCGCCGTCGCGATCCACTCCAGGATCAGCCGCTTCGAGGACGGCGGAAAGCCCTCGAAGTTGGCGCGGGCCCCCTCGTTGCGGTGTAGCGGTTCCCACAGATCGTCGGGCAGCGCGGCGCCGTCGTCGGGCACCACCTGCCAGGTCCCAGCAGCCTTGGCGACATCGATCAGGGCCTGGCCGTGCGGGGTCATCTGGCCCAGCTCGATCATGTTCGCCGCGCGTTCCCGGTTCACCCGGCTCCACGTGCTGCGCGGGTTGCGGGGGGTGAACCGCAGCCGGGAACTATCCGCGTCGTGCTTGCGGTGCAGGCCGTCGATCCAACCGAAGCAGAGCGCCTGCTCGATCGCCTCGTGGTAGCGCGGGCTCGGCGTGCCGCTGTCCTTGTGGTGGATGATCAGCCAGATCTCCTTCTCGGACTGGCCGTTTCGCGCCAGCCAGTCTCGCCAGTCGGCGGTGGTGCGCGGGGCGAAGGCGCTGACGTCGGGGGTGCTCACGCCGGTCATCTCACGCCTCCTTCGAGCCGAGGATGTCGAGGTAGTGCTGGTTGTACATGATGCCGAGGATGTTCCCGAACGGATCGACAACGGAGGCGGTGACGAAGCCGGGTCCGCGCTCGGTCGGCTTGTCGTGCGCGGTGGCGCCCAGTTCCAGGAGCCGCTCGAAGCCGGACTCGACGTCGTCCACGTGCCAGTAGGTCACCTGGCCACCGGCCTTGTCCGAGCGGTCGTGGGGCGCGAACCGGCCGTCGATGATGCCGAGCTCGTGTTGGAAATCGCCGATGCGGAACTCGACGTAGGCGATCTGCCCGTCGATCTCGCGGGCGAAGTACGGCTCGATCCCGAGCACCTCGGTGTACCAATCCTTGGCGGCCGCGACGTCGTCGGCGAAGAAGCTGACGGTGGTGAGTCCTCGCAACATCGGTGGTTCCTTCCCTCGTTCGGTTGGTGACAGGAACCATCTTTCCGACCAAAGTGCTCACCAACTGAGCACTTTTACGGGGAAACTGAAGAACATGCGCGCAGACCGACTCGTCGCCACCCTCCTGCTCATGCAGTCCCGCGGCCGGGTGACGGCCGCCGAGCTGGCCGACGAGCTCGAGGTGTCCGTCGCCACCGCCCGACGCGACCTGGAGGCACTGTCCGCGGCGGGCATCCCCGTATACCCGCAGCCCGGTCGCGGTGGCGGCTGGGCGCTCGTCGGCGGCGCCCGCACGGACCTGTCCGGCCTGTCGTCCAACGAGGCGCAGGCCCTGTTCCTGCTCGTCGGCCCCGCCGCGGCGGTCTCGGGCGAGGCCAAAGCAGCGCTGCGCAAGCTCGTACGTGCTCTGCCGCAGACGTTTCGGGCCGAAGCCGAGGCCGCCGCGGGCGCCACCATGATCGACCCGACCCGCTGGGGCGAGCGGGATCGGCGCCGACCCGAGATGGTGAACCAGCTCCAGTCCGCCGTGGTCCGCAGGCGCAGGGTCCGGCTGACCTATGTGAACGCCGCCCGCGAGCGGAGCGAACGCCTCGTCGACCCGTGGGGCCTGGTCGACAAGGACGACACCTGGTACCTGATCGCCGGAACCGAGCGCGGCAGGCGAACCTTCCGGGTGGACCGGATCGCCGAGGCCGAGACGACCGATCAGCCCGCCGACCGGCCCGACGACTTCGAGCTCGCCGACGCGTGGGAAGAGGTGGTCGGGAAGATGGAAGAGCGACGATCGACCACCTGGGCGACCGTGCTCATCGAGACCAGGTTCGTGCCGATCCTGCGCGACCACTTCGGCAGGCACTGCCACCCCGACGGCGAGGCCGACGACGGCCGCACCCGGGTCCGCCTCGCCGCACCCACCCCGCTCGACATCGCCCGCAACCTCGCCGGCTGGGGCGCGGACGTCGAGGTGCTCGAGCCGCGGTCGGTACGGGACGAGTTGGCGCGCATCGGAATCGAGCTCGCCGGCCGCTATGCCGGCGAGCAGTGAACTGCCCGTGGCGGACGACCCCTGGCCGGAAATGGGGGACATCCCTGATGTTCTCGCCGGCCACTGCGACCTAGTCTCGGCTAGGTCGTTCAGTTGCCCCCGAGAGGACCGCATATGGCATCCAGATCGCCGGAGTCGTTGGGGCGCCGAATCACTTCCCTGATCGTCGTGACCGTGGCCCTGGTGCTGACCGCGCTCGCAGGGGCGGCGGTGTTCTTCGCATCGGCGGCGCTGTTCGATTCCGTTCCTATGTTGACGCTGTGTGCGATCATCACGGTGATCGTCTGCTCATACGGTGCCGGGCGCCTGTGGGCGCGCATGGCGCGCAAACCTGTACCCGCGCTGAATCTGTTGGCGTGTGCGACGATCTTCGGCCTGGTTTGCGCGGCAACCGGCTATGCGCTCGTGGGACGGGCGGCGCACCAGGACGATCGCGCCGTCGTTTCGGCAAGCAGTTACTGGGACCTGCCCACCGGATCGAACATCGCGTACCGGCACCTGCCCGCGGCGGGCAGCGCGACCCGTTCGATGCCGGTGATCTTCCTGCATGGTGGGCCCGGCACCGCGGGAGACGGCCTACCGCCCTCGAGCGCTGAGCTCGCCGCAGCTGGGTACGACGTCTATTCGTACGACCAGGTCGGGTCGGGCCGCTCGAGTCGATTGTCCCAGGTCGAGGACTACACCGTTGATCGGCAGGTACGCGATCTCGAGGCAATCCGGGAGGTCATCGCCGCTGACCGGATCGTGGTGATGGGTCAGTCCTGGGGCGGCATCCTCGCGGCGCGGTACGCCGCCGCCCACCCCGACCGCGTCGCCGGGATCGTGGTCAGCTCGCCCGGCGCACTGTGGGCGCCGGAATACCCGGACGGGTCGGATGGGAACATCAGAGCTCATGAGACCCCGGCGATGACGGCCCAGCTCGAAGAGACAGGCAGCTCCCCGCGCGTCTTCACATCCTCCGCCCTTCAGGCGATCAACCCCGTTGCCGCGCATAGCTTCTGGACCGACAACGAGGCCGACGAAATGTTCCGGCGGCAGTTGGAGATTCTCGCCCCGCTGGCGCAGGCTCCCGACCGTCGAGCGGATCTCGTTCCGGCGTCGCCACCCGGCTACTGGGTGAACCAGATGACCGGCGCCGATCTCGCATCGGTCGACGACCCCCGTCCGGCATTGCGGAACCTGCGCGTCCCAGTGCTCGTGATGCGCGGCCAGTACGACTACAAGTCCTGGCCCGTGACGCGCGAATACCGCGACACGTTTCCGAATTCGACGATGGTGTTGATTCCCGACGCCGGCCACGCCATCGCCGCCGACAGGCCCGAGTTGTACACCGCGACCGTCGTCGCGTTCCTGACGGACGGCCGACCCGCACTCCCCCGATACGAGGGGGCCGAGCCGCCGCCCGGGTTCGCCAACGCCTCACGGTGACCGCGCAAGGACCCCGGTCGGTGCGCCGTTCAAGCCTTTCCCCGGTGCCGCGCCTTCGCCTTCGCCCGGGCGATCTGTCGGCGCGTGTCCTCGGCGGCGTCGCGAAGGTGCTTTCTCCTGGACTTCCTGGCAGTGGCGTTCTCGGAAATGCTCTGCTTGACGGCCTCCTGCGCGGCGGTGCTGACGGCCGGCCGGGCTCGTTCCTTCGCGACCTGCCGCGCCAGCCGCTTGGGATTGACCGACCGCGGTGCCGCCCGCCGCTGGTCGACCGGCACCGAGGGCGAGCGGTGCGCGAGAGCGGACAACGCGCCATAGTCGCGCAGCGAGAACTCGTAGAGTTCGGGCCCGCTCGGTTCGGACCCGAACACGTGACGGGCTACGCGCAATTCGCCGTTGTCGATGACCTCGAGCAGACCGACCCAAAATTGTCCGTCGTGGAAGACGGTGAACGTCGTGGAACTCATTTCAACCTCCAGGTATGCGTAGGCAACCTGGCAGCATCAGGAGTCTTCGACGGCGAAGTGACGAACACGCCCGAGCCGGGGGCCCGAGGACCCATCGGGACGTGCCATCCGGACTTCCTCCGGACTGTGCAATTCGTGCGACCAGCAATCACGGTGAGCGTATCGCATGTATTAAAAATGCAGGTCAGAGCCGATTTATACCGTGATACCTTCGCTGCCACACCAACGACAGCGGGAGAAATCATGCGCATGACGCTTCACCACATTCCGAATCATCGCCTCGCCTTCGTGCGCGTGACCGGACCGTTCGGACAGGGCAACGCCAAGGCGATGGCCGAGATAAAGCAGTGGGCGTCTCGTCGGGGACTACTCGACGACGGAGCGATCCTGTGTGGAATTCCGAGGGACGATCCCTCGGTGACGCCGCCCGACGAGTGCCGCTACGACGCGGCGATCGTCGTGACAGACGATCTCGAAGTCGACGGCGCGGTCGGCGTCGGCTGCCTCCGCGGCGGGCACTACGCGGTATTCGATGTGCCGCACACCGCGGAGGGCGTGGGTGCGGCATGGTCGAGCATCTTCGAGGAAATCGAAACTCGCGGGCTGTCCGTGGACGGCGAACCGATTTTCGAGATGTACACATCGGAGTTGCTCACCCGCCACCTGTGCCAGCTCTGGGTTCCACTGCGGCGGTAACACCCTCAGCGGCGCAGGAACTCGATGGCAATTCGCTCGAAAGCCTCCTTCGCCTCGACCATCACCCAGTGACCGCAGTTCGGGAACACGTGCAGCTCGGCATTGGGGATCAGTCTCATCGGCACCATGGGCATGTCCGGCGGGCACTGCCGGTCGTCCCTGCCCCAGGTGAGCAGGGTCGGACACTGCACCTTGTGCATCTGCGACCAGTACGGCGGCGCATCCGACGAGGCCATCAACTGCTGCTGCGCCGCAAACGCTGTGGAGCCGTACATCGCCGCCAGCGTCTTGTGCGACGCCGGGTCGTTGGCGGTCTCCCAGCGCTCCTCCACCCGCTCCTCCGTGATCACCGCCGGGTCGTAGACCATGCACTCGAGCCAGCGAACCAGCCGTTCGCGACTCGGGCCGTCGGCGAACTCCTGCAGTAGCCGGGTGCCCTCGCTCGGGTTCTGACTGAAGATGTTCGGTCCCACCCCGCCGATGGTGACGAGCCTGCCGACCCGCTCGGGGTGCCTCATCGCCACGTTCACGCCGACGACGCCGCCCATCGAATTGCCGATCATCGCGGCCGATCGGATACCGAGGGCGTCCATGAAGCGGATCACCGACGAGCCCGCGGTGAGCACGGGATGCCCGTCCACCGGATCGCTCACGCCGAATCCAGGGAACTCCAGGATGTAGCAATGAAAATGCTGGGCGAAGACGTCCAGGTTTCCCCGGTAGTTTCGCCAGCCGCTGACTCCGATACCGGAGCCGTGCAACAGGATCAGCGGCGGTCCCTCGCCTGCCTCGTGGTAGCGCAACACCCCCTTGTCGGTAGCGACTTCCCTCTTGGTCCCCTCGTAGGTCACGTCCATCACTCGACACTAGAACACATTCTAGTTTGTGTGCGCCCGATTCGACAGATCGCCCCAACTTCAGTGATTCACGACACCAAAACCAGGCGTGCGGCCACCACGCCAGAGACCCGGCATCACCCAAATAATCGGCGTCTACCTGCTTAAACCCATGACTCGATCGCCGACATGTGGCGTCCCTCGACAGCAACCAGAAAGGAAACCGATGAGTTCGTTCCCCTTCCACATGTATGGAACTTGTTCTAGTTTTGGGGCAATCAGCCGGCACACTTCTACCGAGACGAGGAAGTCATGGGTCAGGTTCACGAGCGGATCGAGCAGTACGCGGACGAGATCCGCGCAAACGGTGTCGAGGGCGACAGGCTCATGCGCCTCACCGATGCCTCGGCCAAGCGGCTGCGTGAATCGGGGGTGATCCGGATGCTGCAGCCGAAGGACCACGGCGGCCTCGAATCGCATCCCCGTGAGTTCGCCGAGACCGCGATGGCGATCGGCGCGATGGACGGCGCCACCGGCTGGGTCAGCGGCATCGTCGGCGTGCACCCGTGGGAGCTGGCGTTCTTCGACCCGAAGGCCCAGGAGGAGGTGTGGGGTGAGGACCCCGACACCTGGATGGCCTCGCCGTACGCGCCCATGGGTGTCGCGGTCCCGACCGACGGCGGCTACGTCCTCAACGGCCGCTGGTCGTTCTCCTCGGGTACCGACCACTGCCGGTGGGTGATGATCGGTGCGATGGTCGGAAACCAGGACGGCAAGCCGCAGATGCCGCCGAAGATCCTGCACGTGCTGCTGCCGCGCAGCGACTACGACATCGATCAGGACAGCTGGGACGTCGTCGGTCTGCGCGGCACCGGCAGCAAGGACGTGATCGTCAAGAATGCGTTCATCCCGACGCACCGGACCCTGGAGGCGGCGAAGGTCTTCGACGGCACCGCGCCGAAGGAGGCCGGCCGCACACAGACGCTGTACAACTTCCCGTTCTCGTGCATCTTCCCGCTGGGCATCACCTCGTCGCTGATCGGCATCGCCGAGGGGGCGCTGGCCTGCCATCTGAACGCGCAGCGCGAGCGGATCACGGTGTCCGGCACGGCGATCAAGGACGATCCGTACGTGCTGTTCGCGATCGGCGAGGCTGCGGCGGAGATCGCCGCGTCGCGGGCGGCGATCCTCGAGACGGTGGACCGGTTCTGGGACCTCACCGACCAGGGCAAGGAGGTCACCTTCGAGCAGCGCGCGATCGGCCGTCGGACCCAGACCGCCGCCGCGTGGCGGGCGGTGCGCGCGGTCGACGAGATCTTCGCGCGGTCGGGCGGCGGTGCGCTGCAGATGAAGACGCCGATGCAGCGCTTCTGGCGGGACGCACACGCCGGCCTGTCGCACGCGATTCACGTGCCCGGTTCGATCTTCCATTCGTCGGCGCTGACGCAGCTCGGCGGCGAGCCGCAGGGCGCGCACCGCGCGATGATCTGACCGATCGAGGAAACGCGAGCGCCCCGCGAGCCGAGTCGGCTTGCGGGGCGCCGTGCCGCGATCAGGCGAGGTCGAAGCGGTCCAGGTTCATGACCTTGTCCCACGCGGAGACGAAGTCCGCCACGAATTTCGGCTGCGCATCGTCGCTCGCGTATACCTCGGCGAGCGCGCGCAACTGCGAGTTCGAACCGAAGACCAGGTCGACGGTGGTGGCCGTCCACTTGACCTCATCCGTGCCGCGGGCGCGGCCCTCGTAGACGTTCTCGGACTCGGCCGATGCCTTCCACTCCGTGCCCATGTCGAGCAGGTTCACGAAGAAGTCGGTGGTCAACGTCTCGGGACGGGCAGTGAGGACACCGTGCCCGGACTGCCCGACGTTGGCGTTCAGCGCGCGCATCCCACCGATGAGGACCGTCATCTCCGGGGCGGTCAGCGTCAGCAGGTTCGCCTTGTCCAGCAACAGCCGCTCGGCGGGCAGCTTCTCCCCGGCGCGCAGGTAGTTGCGGAACCCGTCGGCCCTGGGCTCGAGCACCTCGAACGCCTCCACGTCGGTCTGCTCCTGGGCGGCGTCGGTGCGGCCCGGCGTGAACGGGACCGTGACGTCGTGCCCGGCGTTCTTCGCCGCCTGCTCCACCGCCGCGCATCCCGCCAGGACGATCAGGTCGGCCAGCGAGATCCTCGTGCCGTCGGACCTCCCACCGTTGAAGTCGCCCCGGATCCGCTCGAGCGTCTGCAGCACCTCGGCCAGGCCTGCCGGGTTGTTGGACTCCCAGTCCTTCTGCGGCGCAAGCCGAATCCGCGCCCCGTTGGCCCCGCCGCGGTTGTCGGTGCCGCGGAAGGAGGCAGCCGACGCCCATGCCGCACCGACCAGCAGGGGAATGGACAGACCCGCCCCCAGGACCGTGGCCTTGAGCGCGGCGATCTCGTCCGTCCCGACCAGATCGTGATCGACGTCGGGGACGGGGTCCTGCCACAACTGGGGCTCCGCAACCCATGGGCCGAGATAGCGCGAGACGGGCCCCATGTCGCGATGCAGCAGCTTGTACCAGGCCTTGGCGAACTCGTCGGCGAGTTCCTCGGGGTGGTCCAGCCAGCGCCGGGTGATCGGCCCGTAGACCGGGTCGAGGCGCAGCGAGAGGTCCGTCGTCAGCATCACCGGGCTGTGGGATTTCGACGGATCGTGCGCGTCGAGGACGGTGCCCGCCCCGGCGCCGTCCTTGGGAATGTACTGCCACGCACCGGCCGGGCTCTTGGTCTTCTCCCACTCGTAGCCGTACAGGGTCTCGAGGAAGCTGTTGTCCCACCTGGTCGGGGTGGGCGTCCAGGTGCCCTCGAGGCCGCTGGTGATCGCGTCCCCACCGACGCCGGTGCCGAAGGAGCTCTTCCAGCCGAGGCCTTGCTGCTCGATCGGCGCTGCCTCCGGCTCGGGCCCGACGAGGTCGGCCGGTCCCGCGCCGTGGGTCTTGCCGACGGTGTGGCCGCCGACGATCAGTGCGGCGGTCTCGACGTCGTTCATCGCCATCCGGCGGAAGGTCTCGCGGATGTCGACGGCCGCGGCGAGCGGGTCCGGGTTTCCGTTGGGCCCTTCCGGGTTCACGTAGATCAGGCCCATCTGCACGGCGCCGAAGGGACCGGTGAGCTCCCGGTCGCCGGTGTAACGCTCGTCGCCGAGCCAGGTGTCCTCCGGCCCCCAGAACACCTCGTCGGGCTCCCAGATGTCCTCGCGGCCGAAACCGAAGCCGAACGTCTCGAACCCCATCGATTCGTAGGCACAGTTGCCGGCGAAGATCAGCAGATCCGCCCAGGAGATCTTCCGGCCGTACTTCTGCTTGACCGGCCAGAGCAACCGCCGTGCCTTGTCGAGGCTCGCGTTGTCCGGCCAGCTGTTGAGGGGGGCGAAGCGTTGTGCGCCCTCACCGCCACCGCCACGGCCGTCCGCGATGCGGTAGGTGCCCGCCGCATGCCAGCTCATCCGGATGAACAGCGGCCCGTAGTGTCCGAAATCGGCAGGCCACCAGTCCTGCGACGCCGTCATCAACTCGATGACGTCCCGTTTCAGCGCGTCCACGTCGAGCGTCGCGAACTCTGCCGCGTAGTCGAAGTCCTCGCCCATGGGGTTGGACAGCGGCGAGTGCTGATGGAGAACCTGCAGGTCCAGTTGATTCGGCCACCAGTCCCTGTTGGTCCTGGGCCGGTGCTCCTGCGGGCTCGGGGAGCCGATTACCGGGCATTCGCTTTCACTGTTGGACACGACGGTCCTTCCTTCCAGGAGTGGGTGAATCGGACTGCGATCGCGAACCTGGTCGCGAAACCTGTGCTGCCGAACAGTCGGGGCACGATCCCCAGTAGGTGACCTCGGCCTCGTCGACGACGAAGCCGTTGTCGCCGGGCGCGGTCAGGCAGGGGGCCGCGCCGACCGCACAGTCGACGTCGGCGATGACCCCGCAGGTACGGCAGACGAAGTGATGGTGGTTGTCGCCGACGCGGGCCTCGTACCGCACGGCGGTGCCCGCCGGCTGGATCCGCCGCACCAGGCCCGCATCGCTGAGTGCCTGCAGCACGTCGTACACGGTTTGGCGGGAGACCTCGGGCAGGACGGCCCGCACGGCTCCGTAGATCGTCTTCGTGTCGGCATGCGGGTGCTTGTGCACAGCCTCGAGCACCGTGGCCCGGGGGCGGGTCACGCGAAGCTCTGCCGCGCGCAAATGCGCTGCGTATTCCCTCGCGGAGGGCACATCAATACAATGGCGCATTGTTCTGGACTCGGTCAAGAGTTTTCGGGGTCGATCGCGGAACTACCGTCCGCCCAGCGGAACCGCGCCCGCCGCGGGCAGCGGGGGAAGCGCCCCAAGCGGCGCGGGCGTCAGCGTCGTCGACTGCGGGTCCGCCCGGCCCAGCCCGAACTTGCGGACCTCGGATCCCGTCGCACCGGCGCCGCTGACGAGCAGGTCCGCGCCGGTGGTGGTGCTGGTGGTGGCCACCTGCACCCCGCCGCCCGCGAACGGCTCGAACGAGGCGATCTGGCGGAAATCCACTGGGCCCGAGTGGTGATCCGGGCTGTCGAGGTACATCCCGGGCGCGCCGTCGAGCCGCGAGCCGCTCGACCACACCCGCACCGTGCCCGCCCCGCCCGCCATGCCGGTCACGATGCTCTTCGCGCCGCCCTCGGCGCCTGCCACCCAGCCCGTCGAGAGCGAGACGCCGTCGCGGTAGCCCTCGTCGAAGGCAAGGAACTCCGACGTCATCGTCGGATCGTCGGTGCCGCCGCCGCTCGCGCCCGTGCCGCCGTGCCCGCCGTGGCCGCTCTTCGACGCCGCCGCGGCCGCGGTCGGCTCGAACAGGTCGTAGCGGAAGGTCTTCACCCGCGGCGCCTCCCCCCGGCCCGGCGCGGTCACGATGCTGGCCCGGCCAGAGGCGGTGTCCACCAGCCCCGTCGCGACGGACACCCCCGCCTCGGACCCCGGGTACGGCGTGAAGCTCGAGAACACCTCCGGTGCCTCACCCTTCCCGGCGGGCAGCGTCGAGGAGAACACCTTGACCTGCGTCGGGGCGCCCGGGCCGGTGCCCACGATGATGTTGTCGGCCAAGGCGTTTCCATCGATATCGACACCCGCGACGTTCACCCCGCCGCGGAACCCGGGGTCGAACGGGGCGAACCGGGTCAGCTCGGCGCTGAACGCGCCGTCGGCGCGGTCGGCGCCGTCGTAGGCCACCACCTCCGACTCGGGGCCCGCGCCGGTGCCGACGACGAGGTCGAGCACCATGTCTCCGTTCACGTCGGCCATCGCCACCGTCGGGGTGCCCTCGAACGACGGGAACGGCGTGACGGCGGCGATCACCTTGTCGCCGTTGCCGTCATGCACCCGCACCGTCGCGGGGGTGCCCGGCAACCCCGGCACCGCGACCGCGTACGTGGACACCTCCGGGATCACGCTGACGAGCGCCATCAGCCCGTTGTCCTCGTGATTGAGGCGGTGGCAGTGGATCACGAAGGTGCCGGTGTACTCGGTGAACTTGGTCCGCAGCGTCACCGAGGCCGGTTCGAGCGCCTGTTCGTTCTCATCGGTCACCGGCGCGGGGACGTTCACGTTGTCCATGCCCCACGGCTGCACACCGGTCCTGGTGCCCGCCACCGGGTCCACGACCTCCATCACCTGAAAATCGTTGACGTGGATGTGCATCGGATGCTCGTCGTTGTTGAGGTTGGTGACCGTCCACTCCTCCACCGAGTTCAGCCGCGGCTGGAGCAGGGGGATGTTCGGGAAGGTGTTGTCGTCGAACTCGTAGGTGAAGGCCTTCGGATCGCTGTTGCTGGCCTTGTCGTTGCCGAAGCCGCCCGAGACCGTCAGCGTCCGCTTCACGTCCGGCGTCATCACCGAGGTGTCCACGAACGAGGTGTAGGCGTCGAGGTTCTGGCCGGGCTCGAAGGCCGTCGTCTGTCCCTGCCCGCTATCGGGGGTCGCGTGCAGCAGCGTCTGGGTGGGGAAGGTGAAGAAGCCGTCGGCGTAGCTGATCACCGACGGGTCCACGGTCACCGTCCCCAGCACCGCGGGCGGGTTCTCGGTGCCGTCGTTGGTGTAGAGCACGCCCGGGTTGGTGACCGGCTTCGCCCCCTCCAGCGGCGGGATGTCGAGGACGAGGTCGCCGGTCTTCGGCATCGTCACCGCGATCGCGAACCGTGAGCCGGGAGGGATGACGAGCCGGGTGCCGTCGCCGCCGACCGGCGGCTCCACCCGGGTGAAGGGGTTTCCGTCCTGCCCGACGATCGCGAAGGTCGGATGGGTGCCCGTCGCCGTCTCGGTGAGCCGGACCGGCATGTAGGCGATGTCACTGATGTTGGCCAGCACCCAGATCTCCGTCTGGCCCGGTTCGAGTTTCAGCTCCGGCTGGAACTGGCCGTTGACGGTGAATTGGACGTCGCGCTGGTTGTCCGGCAGCGACGGGTCCGCCGCGACGGTCACCGTGTCGCTGGTGAAGGTCTGCAGGTTGCCGGGTATGAACTGGTTCTGCCCCCGATGGTTGGCCGGAGAGAGTGCACCGGCATACCAGTTGGTGATGTACCGGGAGCCCTTCGTCGTCTGGTCGAAGTTCACCGGGGCCAGGCTCGGCCGGTAGGTGCCGTCGGCGAGTTGTGCTCCTTCCGGCGGCTTCAAGGTGCTCACCCATTGCGACCAGTACGCGTTGTTCAGCTGGCGCCCGCTGCCCTTGCGGTCGACGACGAAGTTGTACTGCAACGCCATGTCGCGGATCGGGATCTCGTTCTGCGTCACCAGCGGCAGGTTTCCGTCCGGCCGCCCGATCTCCAGCAGACCGGCGAGCCCCAGGTACGTCTGCTGCGCGGTGAGGGTGTGGCGATGGCTGTGGTACCAGTACATTCCGTTGGGCATGTCCTCCGGAACCGCGTAGTCGTAACGGTTGCCCATCCCGGCGGGGATGTCGAGCAGCACGTTGTCGGCGTTGCCGTCGGGGCTCACGTGCAGCCCGTGGGTGTGCAGGTTCAGCGGCGCGGATTCCAGCGCCTGCGGGTAGATCGGCACGTCGCCGCCTGCCGGGGTGAAGGCGGGGTCGTTGAAGTCCTCGATCGTCAGGCCCCGCAGGTCGTTGTCGTAGTGGATGATCAGGCGCTCGCCCGGATCGACCCGCAGCGTCGGCGCCGGGTACACGTCCTCGCCCTCGGTCGAGCCGTCCGATGCCGTCCCCCGGATGACCTCGTACCCGAACAGCAGGAAATTCGAGACCGGCCCCGAGGCCGTGTCGAGGGCGACCTTGCCCTGGTGGGCCGACAGCCGCACCTCGAGCACGCCGTCCTCGCTCGACAGCTTGACCGGCTCCCGGTAGGAGGCGGGGGCGCCGTCTGGACCTGCGTTGACCCCCGGCTCCCCTGTCGTCGAGAAGCACGAGGTGAGGACCAGCGCCATGGCGAACGCAGCGCACGAGACGACAGAGATCGGCCTTCGACGATTCGCGACCATCTCGCTGCCCCGTTCCGTGAACGAATACGGGCACCGGCGCTCCAGCGTCAGCGCCTCAAAAGCCTAGTTCGCCGCCGCGGCGGTCGCACACGAAACGGCGCTCGGCCCGTGCGCGGCCCCCGCGGCGGGAAACCCGATAGCGTGGACGGCATGAGCACCTCGGAGATCGCCACGGTTCTCGCGTGGCACGACGCACTGAACGATTCCGACATCGACACCCTCCTCGCGTTGTCCAGCGACGACGTCGAGGTGGGCGGCCCGCAGGGTGCCGGACAGGGTCTCACAGCATTGCGTGAGTGGGCCTCCAGCGCGGGCATGACCCTGACCCCGGGCCGCATGTTCGTGCACGAGGGCGTCGTCGTGGTCGAGGAGGAGGCCTCTTGGGCCTCGAAGCCCGATGAGAAGTCGACCGTCGCCACCGCCTTCCGAGTGGTGCACGATCAGGTGACCTCGATCTTCCGGCACAACGACCTCGAAGCAGCTTTTGCGGCAACGGATCTGAGCGAAGCGGACGCGGTGTCCTGACGTGGCGAGGGGGCGCCTGCGCGACGCACTCACCTCGCTGAACCGGCTGATCGGTGAAGAGCGGGCGGTGGTCGACGACCAGACATCCGCCCCCGCGCCGCTCCAGCCGATCGACCTGACCGACGACGCCAAGGTCGCCGAGGTCCTCGACATCGCCCTCCGATCCGGCGAGGTGCTGCTCGCGTCCGGCACCTCCGCGATGGACACCACCGCGCAGGTCCAGTTCGTCGCCGCGAGCTACGGGCTCGCGCGCTGCGACGTCGACGTCACCTACAACGCGATCCGCATCAGCGCGCACCGCGGTCCGACGATGCCGCCCGCCGCCACCATGCGGATCGTGCACTACCGGTCGCTGGACTTCACCCGGCTCGCCGCGGTCGACCGGCTCACCCGCCGACTGCGGACGGAGGCGGTCAGCCCGGACGACGCGCACGACGAGCTGACCCGGATCACCCGCGCGCCGCATCCCTACAACCGCTGGACGGCGACGCTGGCGTGGGCGTCGATGGCCGCCTCCGCCTCGGTGCTGCTCGGCGGCAACCTGCTGGTGGCGGTCGTCAGCTTTCTGACCACCATGGTCATCGACCGGGTCAACCGCAGGCTGAACGCCATCGGGCTCCCGTTCTTCTTCCAGCACGTGATGGGCGGACTGATCGCCGCCGCGCCCGCCAGCCTGCTGTACACCTTCAGCGACCAGCTGGGCATCACCATCCGGCCGTCACTGATCATCGCGGCAGGGGTGATCGTGCTGCTGTCGGGGCTGTCGCTGGTCGGCTCGGTGCAGGACGCGATCACCGGCGCACCGATCACCGCCGTCGCGCGGTTCTTCGAGGTCCTCATGATGACCGGCGGCATCATCGCGGGCGTCGCGATCTCGCTGCGGATCGCGGGCGCCCTCGGTTCGACGCTGCCGGTGCTGACCACCGTCCCGCCGCCCGCGCTTGCCCAGATCCCGGTGCAGGTGGTCGCGGGCGCGTTCACCTCGCTGTTCTTCGCGGTGGCCTGCTACGCGGAGCGGCGGGCGCTGCCCATCGCGGGCATCGGCGGCGCCGCCGGCATCCTCGTCTATGCCCTGGCGCTGAGCGTGAGCATCGGCCCGGTCATCGCCTCGGCCATCGCCGCGACCGTCGTCGGCTCCGTCGGCGGCATCCTGGCCCGCCGGGCGCTGACCCCGCCGCAGGTGATCGCGGTCGCTGGCATCACCCCGCTGTTGCCGGGTCTCGCCCTGTACCGCGGCCTGTACGCCCTGCTCAACAACGAGTTACTGGACGGCTTCAGCGCGCTGCTATCGGCCTTCGGCATCGGATGTGCGCTCGCCGCGGGGGTCACGCTCGGCGAGTGGATCGCCCGGACCATGCGGCGGCCGCGGATCCTGCGCCGTACAGGAACGCTGAAACGCCCGACCCTGAGCCGACGGAGGTCGGGTCAGAATCGGGCGTTGTAGTCAATGCGCCGGCGCCGGTGGCGCCGGGTTGTCAGCTCTGGTTCCCGCGCTCGGCAGCGTCGCGTTCCATGGCCTCACGCAGGCTCTTCGGGCGCATGTCGGTCCAGTTGGCCTCGACGTACTCGACGCACGCCTGGCGGCTGTCCTCACCGAACACCACACGCCACCCCTGCGGGACGTCCGAGAACGTCGGCCACAGCGAATGCTGGTCCTCGTCGTTGACGAGCACGTAGAAACGGCCGTCTTCGTCGTCAAAGGGATTGGTGCTCATCTGGCCTCGCTTGTCGCAAATTCGTTCATCGGTGTTTCCAGCGCTGAGGTTTCCGTCCCAGCGGACGCCTCGACCCTATCAAGATCGCCGTGGTCGGGACGATTATCCAGCACAGAATTCAGGATCTCACCGGCGCGAACGGCGACATTGGACAGCAGCGACGAGGTGAGGCCGTGCGTTTTCTCGGTGCCGCCCTGGAGGTAGATGCCACCCCGGACGTTCTCGGGGGTGACCAGCCGGTAATCGCGGTCCACCTCGGTGGCCACCCCGCCCTCGGGGGCCAGATCGCCGATGAGGTTGCTCAGCGGGGTGGGGGTGAACCCGGTGGCGAGCACCAGCGCGTCGCACATCAGCGAGTCGGTCAGCCCGTCGAGGCTGCTGCGCACGCTCACCTCGATGCCCTCCTCGGTCTCGACCACGCCGTCGATCTCGGAGGCCCGGCGCATGAACAGGCGCCGCTGGCCGCGCACCAGTTCCTGGTATTCGGTGGTGTACAGCTCGTTGATCAGCTCGATGTCGACCACCGAGTAGTTGGTGCTCTTGTGCAGGGTCAGGATCCGCTCGCGCTCGGTGCTGTCGGCGCCGTGCAACTCGTCGACGGCGCCGGGGTCGAAGATGCGGTTGGCGTACGGGCTGTCGTCGGCCGGGCTGTAGCCGTAGCGCGAGAAGACGCTGTGCACCTCGGCCTTCGGGTAGTTGCGGTGCAGGTACTGGACCACCTCGGCAGCGCTCTGGCCGGCGCCGAGCACCACGAAGCGCTGGTGCCGCAGCTCGGGCAGCTCGTCGATCCGGAACAGGAACTGATGGTTGTGGAAGCAGCGCGCCGACGGCGTCGCCCACTCCGGGATCCGCTCGCGCAGCCCGGCCCCGACGATCAGGTTCCGCGTCCGCAGGACCTGCCCGTCGGCCGTCTCGACCTCGAACTCGTCCACCGCCCCATCCGCGGCGGGCAGGCCGCGAACGCCGGTGACGGCGGTGCCGTATCGCACGTCGGCGTCGACCCGGCCTGCCGCCCACTGCAGGTAGTCATTGAATTCGTGCCGGGTCGGGAAGAAGGTCTGGTGGTTGACGAAGTCGACCAGCCTGCCCTTGTCGAACAGGTAGGAGAAGAAGCTGAACGAGCTGGCCGGGTTCCTGAAGGTCACGAGGTCCTTCGGGAACGCGATCTGCATGGTCGCACCGTCCAGCAGCATGCCGGGGTGCCAGCGGAAGCGGTCCTGCTTCTCCAGGAAGTGCGCCCGGATCCGGTCGCCGGGGGCGCAGCTCGCGTTGTGCTCCTCGATGGCGATGGCCAGCGCCAGGTTGGACGGCCCGAAGCCGACACCGACCAGGTCGTAGCTCGGCGACTGGTCGCGGTCAGCGGCCGAGAGAGTCGTATCCATGACGGTCATCCATCCTCGCCGGTTCGGCCGGCGGCAGTGCTGCTTGTTGCTGACATAGCTCGGGGTCCAACATTTGGGCCGCGCCGAATAGTAGCGCAGCCTACCCTAATTCGGGTGGCTGGGCGGGCCCTCACTTGATCACCCCGATCCGGCGATCCGCGTCGGCGCACGCGACGGCCAGCACGGCCAGCAGTCGGTCCGCCAGCACTGACACGATGGCGGGATCGAGCACGTGCGCCCGGTAGCCGAGGTAGGCGTGCACGGGACCCTCCCCCACGGGCTCGTAGAAGCTCAGCGTCAGGTCCGACACCGGCTCCCCGACCGGGACCGGCAGCAGCCCCCCGAAGACCCCGTCCACCTCGCCAAGGCGCGCCTGTTCGTGGTGCACGATCATCACCTGAGGCCGCAGCGCGTCGCCGCCGAGATCGGTTGCCACGTCGTCGAATCCGACATCCTGATGCTCGAGCGCGGACAGGTTGCTCTCCCGGACCCGGGCCAGCAACTCCGCGAAGGTCGGTTCACCCGAGGTGTCCGTCCGCAGCACCACCGTGTTGAAGAAGCAGCCGATCAACCCGGACAGTGCCTCCTCGGTCCGGCCGGCGACCAGGGCCCCGATCGGGAGGTCTTCGCCCACACCGGCCTCGGTGAGCGCGACGGCCAGTGCCGACTGCAACACCATGAACATCGAGGTGCCGGTCCGGCGGGCCAGCGCGTCGATCTCGCGATGCAGTGACTCGTCGATCGGCAGCGGCACCACGTCGCCGCGGCGGGGACCACCCGGCCGCTCGCCCGGCATGGCCAGTGCCTCCGGCACGCCGGACAGGCGCTGCCGCCAGTACGCGAGTTGCGTTGCGTGCCTGCTCGACTCATCGGCGGGATCGCCGAGCACCTGCCGCGACCAGAGCTCGTAGTCGCCATAGGTCACCGGCAGCTGCGGCAGGTCGGGCGAATGTCCCGCCTGCCGAGCCAGGTAGCCGGCGAGCAGTTCCCCGAGCAACGGCACCACGGACCACTCGTCGACGGCCAGGTAGTGCATCACCAGCAGCAGGGCCTGGCGACCCGACGCGTCCTCCACGAGCTGCACCCGCAGCGGTGCCTCCTCGGTGAGATCCATCGGCTGCTGGGCCAGCTCGAAGACCCGCGCGTGCAGATCGCCGTCGCCGATGTCGACCAGCCCGACCTGCGGGCGCACCGCCTCCTGGCCGAACACCTCGCCGTCGCGCTCGAAGAACACCGTGCGTAGGGGCTCGTGCCGCGAGACCACGTCGTCGAGCGCCAACGCCAGCGACTCGGCATCGAGCCGACGCTCCGGATAGAGCGAGAGGGCGTGGCTGGCGGTCGGCGACTCCCGGTACATCCGCCACTGCCTGCGCTGCGGCGGCGACAGCGGCGCGGCCCCATCGCGGGGCGCGCCCGCGATCAGGGCAGGCCTGCCCTCACCGGTGTCCGCCTCGGTCAGCTCGGCGAGCTCCGCGACCGTCGGCGCGTCGAAGACCTCCCGAATGCTCAGCTGGGCACCCAGTTCCGCGCGCACCCGGCCGACCAGTTGCATCGAGGCCATCGAGTGACCGCCGAGGTCGAAGAAGTTGTCGTGCACGCCGACCGAGGGCAGGTGCAGGATCTCCGCGAACAGGTCCGCGATCACCCGCTCCCTCGGCGTCCGCGGCGCGACGTCGCCGGTCAGCTCCGACCAGTCCGGCGCGGGCAGCGCCTTGCGGTCGAGCTTGCCGTTAGGCGTGAGCGGCAGCGGCCCGTCCAGCACGATGACCACGCTCGGCACCATGTAGTCCGGCAGCGAGGACGCCACGTGGGCGCGCACTGCGGCCGGATCGACCACCGCACCCTCGTGCGGGACCACGTACCCGATCAGCCGGGCGATCGACCCGTCCCTGTCGGTGACCACCGCGGACTGGTTGACGCCCGGGCCGTCCGCGAGCGCCGCGATGATCTCGCCGAGCTCGATGCGGAAGCCCCGGATCTTCACCTGGTCGTCGACCCGGCCGAGGAAGTCGATATTGCCCTCCGCACGCCAGCGCGCCAGATCGCCGGTGCGGTACATCCGGCCGGGGCCGAACGGATTGGCGACGAAACGCCCCGCCGTCAGCGCCGGCTTGCCGAGGTAGCCGCGGGCAAGCCCGCGGCCGGCGATGTACAGCTCGCCCGCGACGCCGACCGGAACCGGCCGCAGTCGCGCGTCGAGGACGAACGCCTGCTCGTTGGGGTCCGGGATGCCGATCGGCACGGCCTGGTTCCAGCCCGGCTGCGCCTGCCACAGGGTGTTGTTCACCGTGGCCTCGGTGAGGCCGTAGGCGGCCAGCAGGTTCAGCCGCTCCGCCCACCGCCCGATCAGGTCCGGCGGCACCGTCTCGGTGCCGACCAGGACCGTGCAGCCCGCGGGCACCAGGGCGCCAGGCGGCAGCGCGGCCATCAGCGACGGCGGGATGATCGCGTGCGTGACCTCGTGCTCGTGCATGAAGTCGGTGAGCTCCGGGCCCGCGACCCGCGAGCGGTCCGGCACGATCACCAGGCGCGACCCGGTGCACAGCGCCATCGACAGCTCGAACACCGCGACGTCGAACCCGACCGAGGCGACCTGCAGCACGGTCGAACCCGGGACCAGTTTCATCCGGTCCTCGGCGGTGGCGACCAGGCTGGATATGCCCTCGTGCGAGACAACCACGCCCTTCGGCCTGCCGGTGGATCCGGAGGTGTAGATGACGTAGGCGGCGTGGTCGATGCCGTCGGGCACCGCGGCCACCGGCTTCGGTGCCGCGGCCAGTTCCGCGACCGTACCCGGCTCGTCGAGCAGCACCCGGCGCAGGCCCGGCACCTCGTCGATCCGCGCGGACTCCGCGGCGGTGCTCAGCAGCACCCCCGCGTTCGAGTCGGCCAGCATGTACGAGATCCGGTCCGCGGGGTGGCTCAGGTCGAGCGGCAGGTAGGCCGCGCCCAGCTTGAGGACGGCCAACACCGAGGCGACCATGTCCACCGAGCGCGGAACAGCAAGGCCCACCACCGATTCCGCGCCGACGCCGCGACAGGCGAGCACCGCGGCGATCCGATCGGACCGCTCGTCGAGCTCGGCGTACGTGGCGCTGCGGTGCTCGTCGAGCGCGGCCACCGCGTCCGGTGTGGCCTCGACCCAGCGCGCGAACGAGGCGTCGAGGGTCTCCTCCGGCACCTCCCGGCCGGTGTCGTTGAAGTCCACCAGCACCAGGTCCCTCTCGCCGGGCAGGAACACGTCGACAGCGCCGATCGGCGTCGTCGGCTCCTGCGCGACGGCGTCGAGCAGCGCCAGCTGACGGTGCGCGATCGCGTCGGCGGTGGACCGGTCGAACAGGTCCGCGCCGTACTCCAGGCGCAGCGTGATCTTGCCGTCGCCGGCATCCGAATCCGCTGCCGCGGGCAGGAACTCGGTGAAGTTGAACACCAGGTCGAACTTGGCGGTCCGCTCCTGCAGCGGCACCGGCTCCAGCGTCAGCCCGCCGAGCTCCGTGATGTCGGCGGCCCGGCTGTGGTAGCCGACCATCACCTGGAACAGCGGGTTCCTGGCCAACGTGCGGGCCGGGTTCAGGCGCTCGACAACGGATTCGAACGGGACGTCGGCGTGGGTGAAGGCCGCGAGGTCGAGCTCGCGGACCCGGCCGAGCAGCTCACCGAACGTCGGGTTGCCGCTCACGTCGGTGCGCAGCACCAGCGTGTTGACGAAGAACCCGACCAGCTCGTCGAGGCCCTGCTCGGTGCGGCCCGCGATGGGCGCGCCGAGCGGCAGGTCCTCGCCCGCGCCGATGCGGTGCAGCAGCGCCGCCGCGGCTGCGTGCAGCACCATGAACATGCTCGCTCCGCTGTCGGTGGCCAGCGCCCGCAGCGCTGCGGTGGTGCGCGGATCCAGATCCAGCTCGATCGCGCCGCCCGCGAAGCTCGGCCGTGCGGGCCGGGCCCGATCGGTGGGCAGCGTCAGCTCCTCCGGCGCACCGGACAGCGTCCGCTCCCAGTACGAGAGCTGCTCGCTCAGAACCGAATCCGGGTCCGCGGGGTCGCCGAGCAGCTCGCGCTGCCAGAGCGTGTAGTCCGCGTACTGCACGGCCAGCGGCTCCCACTGCGGCGCCTGCCCGTGCGCCCGCGAGGCGTAGGCGAGCATCAGATCCCGCAGGAACGGCCGGTCCGACCACTCGTCGGTGGCGATGTGGTGCAGCACCAGCGCGAGGACGTGATCGTTTGCAGCCAGCCGGATCACGGTGCCGCGCACCGGGATCTCACGGGTCAGGTCGAAGGGACGCAGCACGGCGCCGCGGACCAGGCCCGCGATCTCGGCCTCGGTCCCGTCCACCACCGTCAGCTCCGGGATCGCCTCGTCGAGGATCCGCTGCACGGGCAGGCCGTCGACCTCGCCGAACACGGTTCGCAGCGACTCGTGCCTGCTGACCACGTCCGCGAGCGCGGTCGAGAACAGCTCGGGATCGAGTTCGCCCTTCAGGCGCAACACGATCGGGAAGTTGTAGGCAGCCCCGGCGGGCACGCCGTCCGTCGAGACCGACTCCCCCTCGATCTGTTGGATCAGCCAGAGCCGCTGCTGCGCGGAGGACATCGGCAGGTTCTCGGGCCGGGCCGCGGGCGCCAGCCCCGGCCGCACCGCCTGGCCCCGCGCGCGGACCCGCTCCGCCAGCTCCGCCACGGTGGGCGCCTCGAAGAGGTCCCGCATCGTCAGCTCGGTCGACAGCGCCGACCGGGCCCGGCTGATCAGCCTGGTCGCCAGCAGCGAGTGCCCGCCGAGGTCGAAGAAGCTGTCCTCGACACCGAGTTCGCCGACATCGAGCACCTCACCGAACAGCTCGCACAGCGCCTGCTCGATGTGGTCGGCGGGAGCGCGTGATCCCGAACCGACCGCGTCCGGCACCGGCGGCAGTGCTCGCGCGTCGAGCTTGCCGTTTACCGTCATCGGCAAGGTCTCGGTCGGTACGAAGGCCGCCGGCACCATGTAGTCCGGCAGGCAGGCGCGGAGCGCCTGTGCGTACTTCTGGCCCCCCTGCGGGCCGAAACCACTCACGGGCCCGGAGGGCACCACGTAGGCGACCAGCCGCTTGACGCCGCCGGGGCCGGGCGCCGCGATGACGGCGCACTGCCGCACCCCGTCGAGGCCGGCGAGGACCGCCTCGATCTCGCCCAGCTCGACCCGGTGACCGCGGATCTTCACCTGGGCGTCGGTGCGGCCGAGAAAGTCGATATTGCCATCGACGCCGCGCCGCACCAGGTCGCCGGTGCGGTACATCCGGCCGCCCGCAGCGAACGGGTCGGCCACGAAGCGCTCGGCGGTCAGGCCGAAACGGTCCAGGTAGCCGCGGGCCAGGCCGATGCCCGCGATGTACAGCTCACCGGCCACCCCGTCCGCGACGGGACGCATCCACGAGTCGAGGATGTGGGCCCTGGTGTTCCAGATCGGCTTGCCGACCGTGGGCGTCGCGGAGTCCGCGGTACCGCCGCCGAGCGTGTTGATCGTGTACTCGGTGGGGCCGTACAGGTTGTAGCCGAACGTCCCCTCCGTGTCCCGCAGCCGGCTCCACACCGAATCCGGCACCGCCTCGCCGCCGAGCAGCACCAGCGGCGGCCGGTGCTCGCCAGGACCGTCGCCGAGCAGGCCCTCCTCGAACAGGTGCTGCGCGTAGGTCGGCGTCACGTTGACGACGTCGATGGCGTGCGCGTTGCAGTACGTGACCAGTGCCTCCGCGTCGCGGCGCAGGTGCTCGTCGCAGATGTGCACCTCGTGACCCTCGACGAGCCAGAGCAGCTCCTCCCAGGACATGTCGAACGCGAACGACACGGTGTGCGCGATCCGGAGGCGACGGCCGCCGGTCATCGAGATCGTCGGGTCAAAGATCTCCGCGCGGTGGTTGAACTGCATATTGGTCAGGCCGCGGTAGCCGGTGACCACGCCCTTCGGCTTACCGGTCGAGCCGGAGGTGTAGATGACGTACGCCGGGTGGTCCAGCCGCCCGGGGGTGCCGGGGGCGAAGCCGCCCAGCTCGGCGTCCGTAAGCGGTCCGGTGCCGTGGTCCCGGGTCGCGTCGCCATCGAGGACGATCGCCTCGCCCTGGAACCCGGCGAGGGTCTCGCGGACCGCGACGGTGGTCACCAGTGCCACCGGCCGGGCGTCCTCGAGCATCCCGAGCAGGCGCTCCGCCGGGTGGTCCAGCTCGAGCGGCAGGTACGCCGACCCGGTGCGCAGCACCGCGAACAGCGCGACCACCATCTCCACCGACCGCGGCAGGCCAAGCGCCACAATCCGTTCCGGGCCGGCGCCGTGTGCCAGCAGCAGCCGGGCCATGGCATTGATCCGGCCGTCGAGGTCGTGGTAGGTCACCGACTCCGAACCGAAGACGAGCGCGACCTCGTCCGGGGTGCGCGCGGCCGCCTCCGCGAACAGGTCCGCGATGGTGGATTCGGGCAGCTCCCGCTCGGCCGAGAGGGACGCCAGCGCCGCGCGCTCGCCGGGCAGCGACAGGTCCAGCGACCCGACCGGCACGGACACGTCGTCGGCGAACAGTTCGAGCAGCCCGACGAACCGGGCCAGCATCGACTCGACGGTCGCCTCGGCCACCGCCTCGGGGCGGAACTCGAACTTGATCTTCACCCGGTTGCCCGGTGTCACCACCACGGTCAGCGGGTAGTGCGTGTGGTCGACGCTGTCGCCGCCGCTGATGTCGTGCGCGCTGTTGAGCGCCGACACCTGGTTCTCGTCGACGAAGTTCTGCAGCACGTAGAGCACGTCGAAGAGCTGGCGGTGATCGGACTCGCGTCCGATGGTGGCCAGTCCGAGGTAGTCGTGCGGCATCAGGCCGAGACGCTCGGACTGGCTGCGCCGCAACAGGTCCTCCACCCGCTCCGCCGGACGCAGCGTGGTGCGGACCGGGACCGTGTTGAGGAACAGTCCGGCCACCGTGTCGAGGCCCTCGACCTCGGGGGGCCTGCCTGCGACGGTGATGCCGAACACGACGTCGTCGCGCCCGGTCGCGGCGCCGAGCACCAGTGCCAGCGCGCCGCTGAGGACGGCGTTGAAGGTGACCCCGCTCGCCGAGGCCCTGGTCCGCAGCCGCTCGCTGAGGTTCGCCGTGAGCACGGTGTCGCGACGGCCGGGAAGCGCCGGCGCCCCGGCCACGGTCGACCCGAGCAGGGTCGGCTCCTCGAGACCGGCCAGCGCGCGCCGCCACTCCGCCTTCCCCGTCTCGCTGTCGCGGTCGCGCAGCCAGCCCAGGTAGTCGTCGAAACCGCCCGTCGCGGTGGGGAACCCGCCGTCGTCGCCCGCGGACTCGTAGAGCGCCAGCAGCTGGCTCACGACGATGCCGTTCGACCATCCGTCCCAGAGCAGGAACTGTCGGTTGACCACCAGGCGGTCGCGGTTGTCGTCGAGACGGATCACCATCGCCCGCCACAGCGGCGGCGCCGTCAGGTCGAACGGGGTGAGCCGGTCGGTGGCCATCAGCTCGGCGGCATGGGCCTCGCGCTCGGACTCCGCCAGCTCACGCAGGTCGAACTCGAGGATCGGGACGTCGAGGTCGGCGGTGATGAACTGCACCGGCGTGGTGAGGCCGTCGCTGAGGAATCCCGCACGCAGCGTCGGGTTCCGGCGCTGCAGGGTGCGCAGCGCGGCGGCCAGCCGCTCGACGTCGAGGCGATGCTCGAAGTCCAGCGAGAACTGCGCGGTGTAGATGTCGGCGGGAGCGTCACGGGTCGCCGCCGGCGACGTGTCGAAGGTCGCCTGGAAGTACAGGCCCTCCTGCAGCGGGGACAGCGGCCACACCGCGTCGACCCCGGCGGGACTGCGCTCGGCGATCAGGTCCAGCTCGTCCTGGGTCAGCGCCACCAGGGGCACGTCGGACGGTGTCAGGACGCCGGGTCCATCGTGGCGCGCCGCGGTCTCGACGAGCTCGCGCACCGCCTGGGCCCAGCCCTGGCTCAGCGCCTCACCGTCGGACTCGGTCAGCCCCAGGTCCGAGCGGCCGAAGTTCGCGCGCAGCACCGGGCCCTCGGCCGTGTCCTCGCAGATCGCGTTGACGATCAGCAGGTAGGGACCGCCCATGTCGGCATCGGGATCGGTTGACAGCGTATCGGTCTCGGGCGCAGGGGCCCACGGGACCGCGACGCCGAGATCGGCCGACGGCATCCGGCCCAGGTAGTTGAACAGGACCTGCGACTCCGCGCGGGCGGCGAGCAGGGCGGCGGTGCGGGCGTTCGAGTACCGCAGCATGCCGAAGCCGATGCCGCCGTCGGGCGCGTCCCGCAGCCGCTCCTTCACGTCCTTGAGCACGTCCAGCGGTCGCTCGCCCGCCCGCAGCCGGACCGGGCTGATGCTGGTGAACCAGCCGACCGTGCGGGACAGGTCAACGCCCGGCGTCAGCTCCTCGCGGCCGTGCCGCTCCAGGTCGACCAGCAGGTCCGAGGCGGCGCGGCCGGCGTCGCGGTGCCAGCGGCTGACGGCGATCCGCAGCGCGCCGAGCAGCACGTCGGTCACGTCGGCGTTCGCCAGCGCCGGCACGGTCGTCAGCGCGGCGACGGTGTCCTCGACGGACAACGAAACCCGGTGCTGGGAACCGGTTCCGATGGTCGCGTGCCCGCTGACCTCCGGCACCAGCGCCGCTCCTGGCGCCGTCACGGTGGTCCAGTGCGCCAGCTCGGCGAGGCGCTCGGCGCCCTGGGCCTGCTCGGCGACGATCCGGCCGAACCCGCGCAACGAGGTGCCGACGGGATCGAGCGCCGCATCCTGACCGGATGCCGACGCCACGTTCGCCATCGCGAGGTCCTCGAGCAGGATCCGCCAGGACACCCCGTCCACCACGAGGTGGTGGGCGACGATCAGCAGGCGGCCGGTGGTCTCCGGTCCGGCGTCGAACCACACCGCCTGCAGCATCACGCCCGACTCGGGGTCGAGGCGCTCGGTCGCCGCCTCGGAGTGCTCGGTGACGATGTCGCGCAGCGACTCCTGGTCGCGGGCGTCGACGGTGGTGAGGAGGGCGTCGGCGCTCACCGAACCGGGTTCGGTGGTCACCGTCGACCACACGCCGGGCGCGTGCCGGGTCAGGCGGGCACGCAGGCCGTCGTGGTGGTCGAGCAGGGCCTGCAGCGCCGCTGTCAGGCCGCGCGCGTCGGCGCCCGCCGGGGTGTGCAGCAGCACCGCCTGATTGAAGCGGTCGGTGCCGCCGGACCATTCGGAGAGCCGGTGCACGACCGGCAGCGGGATGACCTCGCCGATGCCGTCGGCGACGGGTGCGTCGGGCGTGTCCGCCTGGGCGACCGGGTCCGCCTCGCCGACCAACCGCGCGATCGCGGCCGGGGTGCGCTGCTCGAAGATCTGGCGGGGGGTGAGCGTGACACCGTCGCGGCGGGCAAGGTTCACCAGCCGGATCGCCAGGATGCTGTCGCCGCCGAGGGTGAAGAAGTCGTCGCCCGGTCCCACCCGGTCCAGACCGAGCACCTCGGCGAACTGGGCGGCGATGCGTCCCTCCGTGCCCGTGCTCGGCGCGGGTGCCGACACCGCGGCGGAGAAGTCCGGCGCGGGCAGGGCCTTGCGGTCGAGCTTGCCGCTCGGGCTCAACGGCAATGCGTCCAGCTCCACGAAGGCGCTGGGCACCATGTACTCCGGCAGCGAGGCGGCCAGCGCCTGTGCGTACTTCTGGTCCCCCTGGGGGCCAGAAGGACTCACGGGCCCGGAGGGCACCACGTAGGCGACCAGACGCTGCTGGCCGGGGCGGTCCTCGCGCACCAGGACGGCAGCCTGGGCCACCGACGGATCGGCAAGCAGCGCGGCCTCGATCTCGCCGAGCTCGATCCGGAAGCCGCGCAGCTTCACCTGATCGTCGGCGCGGCCGACGTACTCCAGTTCCCCATCCACAGACCGCACCAGGTCGCCGGTCCGGTACATCCGGGTGCCTGCGACGAACGGGTCGGCGACGAACCGATCCGCTGTCAGCGCGCCGCGGCGGAGGTAGCCGCGGGCCAGCTGCGGCCCGGACAGGTACAGCTCGCCCTCGGCACCCGGCGGCACCGGGTTCAGGTACTGATCGAGGACGTACAGCCGGGTGTTCGCAACCGGTGCGCCGATCGGCACGCTGAGCGCCGCCGACGAAACCTCCTGCGCCCCGAAGAAGTAGCTCACCTCGACTGCGGCCTCGGTGGGCCCGTAGAGGTTGTCCAGCCGCACTCCCGGCAGCACCTCGGCGAAGCGCCGGGCCGATGCCGCCGGCAGCGCCTCACCCGAGCAGCCGACGACCCGCAGCGCGGTGCAGGCGGCGGCGCCCGGCTCCGCCAGGAACAGGTCGAGCATGGACGGAACGAAATGCGCACGGCTGATGCCGCGTTCGGCGATCAGGCCGGCGAGGTACGCCGGATCCTTGTGCCCGCCGGGACGGGCAAGCACGACGGTGGCCCCGGCGGTCAACGGCCCGAAGAACTCCGGCACCGAGACGTCGAAGCTCGACGGCGTCTTCTGCAGCACCCGCTCCCCGACCGCCAGCGGGTGCTCGGACTGCATCCAGAGCAGCCGGTTGACGATGGCCTCGTGCGGCACCAGCACGCCCTTGGGCCTGCCGGTCGAACCCGAGGTGTAGATCACGTAGGCGGGATTGCCCGCCACGGCCCTGGCGACCGCCGGCAGCACACCCGAATCCCCCAGAGGCTCGGACAGATCCACCGTCAGCACCGGCAGCCCGGTGTCGAACGGCCCGCCGTCGGTGAGCACGCACACGGGCTCCGCGTCGGCGAGCATGTACGACAACCGGTCGGCCGGGTAGTCGAGGTCGAGCGGCAGGTACGCGCCGCCCGCCTTGCCGATCGCCAGCAGCGCGACCATGAGTTCGAGGGAACGTCCGAGCGCGACGCCGACGAGCGACTCCGGTCCCACCCCCCGGTCGACGAGGTCTCGCGCCAGCCGGTTCGCCCGCGCGTGCAGCTCGGCATAGGTGAGCGCGGCGCCCTCGAACTCGACGGCGACCGCCTCCGGGGTCCGGGCGGCCTGCTCGTCGAGCAGGTCGGTGAGGGTGCGGTCCTCGGCGGATCCGAGGGACGCGGCCCAGCTCGCCTCCAGCTCGTCCCGCTCGGCCGCGGTCACCAGCGCCAGCGCGGAGATCGGCTGGTCGCCGTCGCGCACCAGCTCGCCGAGGAAGGACACCATGCCGTCGGCCAACCGGTTGGCCGTGGCCGAGTCGACCACCGCGGCCTGGTATTTGACCTCGAGCCGCAGCTCGTCACCGGGCGCGACGATCAGCGTCACCGGGTACGGCGGGTTCTCCTCGAAGGTGATGCCGGTGATCTCCAGCCGGCCGGAGGGGTCCGCAACGGCACCCTCGCCCATCGGGTAGTTCTCGAACACCACCAGGGTGTCGAAGAGCTCCTGCAGCCCGGTCAGCCTGCGCAGCTCGCTCAGACCGATGTACTGGTGCTCGAGCAGCCTCGACTGCTCGTCCTGCCAACGCGTCAGCGCCTCCGCGGCGGATTCCTCGGCGCGGTACCGCAATCGAGCGGGCACCGTGTTGATGAACAACCCGACCATGGTCTCGATGCCGCGCAGGTCGCCGCCGCGCCCGGACACCGTCGAGCCGAACAGCACATCGCGGCGCTTGGTGAGCCGGCCCAGCAGCAGGCCCCAGGCGCCGTGCACCAGGGTGCTCAGCGTCAATCCGCGAGCTCGACCGAACGCGATGAGGTCCGCTGTCTGCGCCGCCGACAGGTTGACCTCGACCTCGCGGACACCGACCTCGGTGCCGCGCTCGGCCTTGCTGAGCCCGGTCGGCTCGTCGACACCGTCGAGCGCGGCGCGCCACACCTCGATCGATGCCTCCCGATCACGGGAGCCCAACCAGCCCAGGTAGTTCCGGTACGGCTCCGGGGCGGGCAGCGCCGCGGGCGCCGAGCCCGCGGGCGTGTACAGCGCCATCAGCTCGCGCAGCATCACCGGCACCGACCAGCCGTCGGCCACGATGTGGTGGATCGACTGCAGCAGCAAGTGCTCGCCCGGTCCGACGAGCACCAGCACGTACCGCAGCAGCGGCGCCTGCTCGAGGTCGAACCCGCGCACCCGCTCGTCGGCGAGGATCTGCCGGACCCGGGACGAGACCTCGTCGGCACCAAGCCCACGCAGGTCCACCACATCCATCGGGACCAGGGCCTCGCCGGAGACCACCTGCACCACCCGGCCGTCGGACACCGCCCGCAGCCCGGTGCGCAACGCCGCGTGCCGGTCCACGACCGTCTGCAGCGCGGTGTGCAGCGCCTGCGGGTCCACCGGACCGGTCAGCTCGATGATCTGCTGCACCACATAGGGATCGGAGTGCTCGGTCTCGAACGCGCTGTGGAAGTAGATGCCCTCCTGCAGCGGGGTCATCGGCAGCACGTCGACCAGCTCGGCGGCCGCGGCCTCGAGCTGGTCCACGTCCGCCTGGCCCAGCCGCGCGAGCGGGAAGTCCGAGGGGGTGTGGCCGCCGAACGGGGCGCTCGCCGCGAGCGCACGCAGCACCGCGGTCCAGGCCTCGGACAGGGCGGCGATCCGCGCCGCGGGGAACAACCCTGGCGCCCAGGTGATGGTGGTGCGCAGGGTCGGCCCGTCGGGTCCGTCCTCCGCGATCGCGTTGAACTCGATGGCGTGGCCCATCGGCGCATCGGGGTCGTTGGCGCCGTCCATCGCGATCGGCAGCCAGTCCGCGCCCTCGGAGGCGGAAACCCTGCCCAGGTAGTTGAACAGCACCTGCGGGGTGACGCCACCGGCCAGCTCGGCACCCGACGGGCTCAGGTATCGCAGCGCGCCGTAGCCGATACCGTTGCCGGGCACCGCCCGCAGCTGTTCCTTGACCGTCTTCACCGCCACGCCGAGCGCGGCCGGGTCGAGGCCGTCCGCGAGCGCACCCGCGTCGATCCGGACCGGGTACAGGCTGGTGAACCAGCCGACCGTGCGGCCAAGGTCGACCGGCCTGCCCGCGGCGTCCTCCTCGCGGCCGTGGCCCTCGAGGTCGATGACCACCTGGGTGCCGGACCCGGCCTGGCCGCGCCAGTCCGCCAGCACGGCGGCGAGTCCGGTGAGCAGCACGTCGCCGACCTGACCGCCGAACGCGGCGGGCACGGCCCCGAGCAGCGGACCGGTGAACTCGGGCGCCAGACTCACCGTGATCGACTCGGCCGCGCCGCAGCGGTCGAGCGCCGGGTCGAGCCCGCGGGATCCGAGCGCGGGGTCCGGTGTCCGCGACACCGAGAGCCAGTGATCGAGTTCGCCGTCGAACGCACCGGATTCGGCCCGCTCGGACAGCAGCTGGGACCACCGGCGCAGCGAGGTGCCCACCGGGGCCAGCTCGACGGGAATGCCCGCCGTCGCCGCCGATCCCGCCCTGGCCAGGTCTTCGAGCAGGATCCGCCAGGACACGCCGTCCACCACCAGGTGGTGCACAACCAGCAACAGCCGGCCCGGGCGGTCCGTCCCGCCGTCGAACCAGACCGCCGCGACCATCGCGCCCGCGTCGGGGTCGAGTCGCGCTGCGGCGGCGATTGTTTCGCGTGAAACCACGGCGTCTAGCTCGGCCTCGGACAGGTGCTCCGCGTCGAGCAGGAGCAGGTCCGTCGCGGCCGCGGTCTCCGGCACCGACAGCGCCCAGCGCTCACCGCGGACCAGCGCGGCGCGCAGCGCATCGTGGCGCTCGATCACCGCGGCCAGCGCCGCGCGCGCCGCGTCCGCGTCGAACCCGATCGGCGTCTGCACGAGCACCGACTGGTGGAACCGGGCGACGGCCTCGCCGGATTCGCTGGTGTGCGCGATGATCGGCGTCGCGGGAACCTCGCCGAGCGGCACGTCGAGCCGGTCCACCAACGCCTCCGCGCGGCCCTCGATCTCGCGGGCGAGGGCCTCCGCGGTGCGCAACTGGAAGACCTCGCGGGCACTGAAGTTCAGGCCGGCGCCGCGCGCGTGGTTCACCAGCTGGATGGCGACGATGCTGTCACCGCCGAGCGCGAAGAAGTCGTCGGTGACGCCGACGCTGTCGACGCCGAGCACCCCGGCGATGATGGCGCACAGCTGCTGCTCTCGCTCGGTGCGCGGAGCCAGCCCGGGCAGCGCGGCGCGCAGGTCCGGTTCCGGCAGTGCCCGCCGGTCCAGCTTGCCGTTCGGGGTCAGCGGGAACTCGTCGAGGACCAACACGACGGTGGGCACCATGTACTCGGGCAGCTTGGCCGCCGCCCAGGCCCGCACCTCATCGGAGGTCAGCCCCGGGTGTGTCGCGTGCGAGACCACATAGCCCGCAAGGTACTTGGATCCGTTGTTCTCGCGCACCAGCACCGCACAGTCACGGACGCCCGGGTGCGACGCGAGCGCGGCCTCGACGTCCTCGAGCTCGAGGCGCATGCCGCGGATCTTGACCTGGTTGTCGGCGCGACCGATGAAGTCGAGGCTGCCGTCCTCCGCCCACCGCGCGAGGTCACCGGTGCGGTAGAGCCGGGACCCGTCCTCGGCGAAGGGGTTGGCGATGAATCGGGAGGCCGTCATGGCGGCCGCCCCGACGTAGCCCCGGCCGAGCAGGTAGCCGCCGGCATACAGTTCGCCGCCGACTCCGGGCGGCACCGGCCGCAGCTGCGAATCCAGCACGTACAGCTGGGTGTTGGGGTTCGGCCTGCCGATCGAGGACGCGATCCGCTCGGCGCGATCGCGGTAGATCACATGGGAGACACCGATCGTCGCCTCGGCGGGGCCGTAGCCGTGGTAGAGGGTGGTGCTGAGCCGGCGCCGGAAGCGGTCGAACAGTTCCGGGGTGAGCACCTCGCCGCCGCACCAGACGTGCCGGAGTCCGTCGAGCGAGCGGCCGCCCTCGGCCAGGTCCAGCAGCACGCTGAGCATCGACGAGACCAGGTACACGAAGGTGACCCGCTCGCGTTCGATGAGGTCGAGCAGGTAGTGCGGGTCGCGCTCGCCGCCCGCCTCGGCGACCACCAGCCTGCCGCCGGAGACCAGCGGCAGCAGGATCTCGTTGACCGAGATGTCAAAGGAGAGCGGCGCCTTGAACAGTGAGGCGTCGTCGACGCCGAACCCGAGCACCTCCTCGACCTGCCACAGCAACCGGGCGCAGATCGCCTCGTGGCGGATCATCGCGCCCTTGGGCCTGCCGGTGGAACCGGAGGTGAAGATGACGTAGGCCAGCGACCGGCCCTCGATCGCGGCGTCGAGCGGATCCGCGGACTGCAACCCGTGCGCCCAGTCGGCCAGGTCCACCGCGACCGCGGCGTCCGGCGAGGCCTGCACCCCGCCCGGTCCGGTGAGCACCAGCCGTGCGCCCGCATCGGCGAGCACCTGGTCGCGGCGGTCCTGCGGCCAGGCCGGGTCGAGGGGCACGAAGGCGCCGCCCGCGGCCATCACCGCGAGCAGTCCGACGACCATCTCGGCGGAACGCGGAACACCGACCGCGACAACCTCTTCCGGCGCCAGTCCACGCTCGGTCAGGTGTCGGGCGAGCTGGTTCACCCGCGCGCCGAGGTCCCGGTAGCTGAGCCGGACCTCGCCCGCGATCAACGCCTCCCGGTCCGGGGTCGCCGCGACCTGAGCCGCGAACAGTTCGGGCACGGTGTGGCTGGGCTGCGGCCGGGCGGTGTCGTTGAAGTCCACCAGCACCTGGCGCCGCTGCGCGTCCGACAGCACGTCGAACCGCGAGACCGGGGCCTCGGGCGCGGCGGCGAGCTGGCGGAGGAACTCGGTGAACTGCACGCGGTGCCGCTCGAGTTCGTCCTCCAGGCCCGCACCGACGCGCAGGTCGATCCTGATCGACTGACCCTCCTGACCGCCCTGCACGGTGAAGTCCAGCTCGCCGATCGCGCCGGTGACCATGTTCTGCGCGGACGCGGGGCTGCCGCCGAAGGTCATGGGGTGCTCGAACATCACGATGTTCACGCCGGGGCCGAACACGCGCCGCGACGGGTCGAGCGCGCGCATCTCCCTTGCGAGGTCCTCGCCGCGGTAGCGGCCGTGCCGGAGCAGCCCGACCAGCCCCTTGTCGATGTGTGCCGCCAGTGCGGCCAGTGTGCTGTCGCCGTCCACCCGCAGTCGCATCGGCAGGATGGTCGAGGCCATCGACGGCAGGTTCCGCAGCGCCCGACCGGTGCGGCCGGTCAGCGGCACCGACAGCATCAGGTCGGTCTGGCCGCTGACCCGGTGCAGATAGGCGGCGATCATCGCGAACGGGATCCGGTTGCGCCGGATGTCCTGGGCGTCGGCGAACCGGAACAGCCCGGCAACGGTCTCGGGGTCGAGTTCGACGGTCGCCTTGATCGGCGGCGCGGTGGGGTCCGGCGAGGGCGGCAGCAGCACGGGGGGTTCGGGGGCGTCGGCCAGCCATTCCAGCCAGTGGGCACGATCCGCCTCGTACCGCCCGGACACGCGGTACTCGACGTCCGCGTCGATCGCGGTCTGCAGCGACCAGTCCTGCTCGTCGAACAGCAGCTCCGGGTGTTCCTGCCTGCCGACGACCTCGGCGACCAGCAGCACGATGCCGTACCCGTCGATGATGCTGTGGTGGTAGCGCTGGTGCCACCACGTGAGCTCGTCTTCGATCCGCAGGATCGCCTGGGTGAACAGTGGCTCGTCGCTCTCGAGCTCGGCGACGGTCTGCATGTCGTTCTCGACCCACGCGCGGGCGGCTGCGAGGGGATCCGGCCGACCGCGCAGATCGACGATCCGCAGGGTCCACCCCTCCGGATCGAGTCGCTGCTGCCGCAGCACCTCGTCCGCCCCGACCGCGAACCGCACGTGCAGCGCCTCGGCGCGCCGGATGGTCATGTACACGGACTCGACCGCGCGGGCGATGTCGAGCGGCCCGTTCACCTCGACGGTGAGGGCGATGTTGTAGGCCGGGCTGGCAGGGGTGAGCTGCTGCGCGACCCACACCTCGGACTGGGCGGCGGTGACGGGAAGCCACTGGCCGGTGGCGTGCGGGAGTGCCGTCGAATCCGAGGGAGAAGACATACAGGTCCGATCTTCGTCGCGCGGCGCCGGTCGTCGCCGCGATTTCGGACCTTAGGATAGGCTACCTACCCTTAGGGTAGGCAAACTACCCCGTACTAGCCGGTGAGGAAGTCCAGGATCGCGGAGTTCACCGCGTCGGGACGCTCGAGGTAGCCGTAGTGGCCGCAGTCCGGCAGCTCCACGTAGTTCGCCCCAGGAATGGCCTTGGCCACCTCGGCGGCCAGGTGCGGCGGCACCAACCGGTCGTCGGCGAACCCGATCGCCAGGCAGGGCCGAGTGATCCGGCGGTAAGCCGCGAGGCGGTCGCCGAAGTCGTCCAGGTTCTGCTGGGCGCGTACGCCGCGGCTGGTCTCGGCCTTGGAGAAGGCGAAGATGTCCAGCCAGTCCTGGGCCGCCATCTGGTCCACCAACGAGGCGGGCGAGAGGTTGAGCACGGCGGTGATCGCGGCCCGGTAGCTCGCGGGCAGCGTGATGCCCTGCGCGTCGAGTTCCCGTTCACCCTCGGACAACGCCTTCTGCAGCGCTACCCGGCGGCCGTGCGCGGCGAGGAAGACCGCCTTGCGCACAAGCTCGGGGCGCGCCAGCGCGAGCTCCTGCGCGACGCGGGCGCCGAGCGAGGTGCCGATCACGTGGGCCGGGCCCCCGAGGTGCTCGATCAGCGCCGCGGTGTCCGCGACCATGTCCTCGATGGCGATGCCGTCCGCGCACTCGTCGGTCGGGGCGATGCCGCGGTTGTCGAAGGTGCACACGCGATATCCCGCGGCCAGCAGCGCGGGGACCTGATGCAGGTCCCACACCCGACCGGGGCTGCCGGTCCCCATGATCAGGACGACCAGGTCTCCTGAGCCTTTGACCTGGTAATTCAGCTGAATCCCATTGATCGTGGCGAGGGGCATCGACGAGCCTTTCTGGCGAGAACCGGGGACACGGCCCGGTGTCAGCGCTATGGATAGCCTAAGCTAGCCCCGCGTCGATCACTCGACGGCAATTGTCGCGCTCGTCCAGGAGGAACCCGTTGAGAGTCGCCACGCTCGGATACCAGACCTGGGGTCACCGTACCCTGCAGGCGCTGCTGGATTCCAAACATGAGGTGGTACTTGCGATCACCCACCCCAAGAGCGACCACGCGTACGAGCGGATGTGGGCCGATTCGGTCGCCGACCTCGCTGCCGAGCACGGGGTGCCGGTGCACATCGCGAACAAGCCCGACGAGGATTTCAAGGCCGCACTGAAGCAGGCCGACCCGGACATCATCGTGGCGAACAACTGGCGCACCTGGCTGCCAAGGGACGTCTTCGACGCCCCCCGCTACGGCACCCTCAACATCCACGACTCGCTGCTGCCGAAGTACACCGGGTTCTCCCCGCTGATCTGGGCCCTGATCAACGGCGAACCCGAGGTCGGCCTCACCGCACACCTGATGGACGAGGAGCTCGACGCGGGCGACATCATCCTGCAGCGCAGCACCCCGGTCGGCCCCAAGGACACGGTCACCGACCTGTTCCACCGGACCGTCGACATGATCGGCCCGATCACCGTGGACGCCCTCGACCTCATCGAGTCCGGCCGCACGGACTGGACGCCCCAGGACCGGTCGCAGGCCACCTTCTTCCACAAGCGCGCCGCGGAGGACAGCCGGATCGACTGGACCTGGCCCGCCGAGGTCATCGAGCGACTCGTCCGCGCGCAGTCCGACCCGTACCCGAACGCGTTCACCCACTTCAAGGGCCAGCGCATCCGCGTCATCGAGTCCTCGGTGTCCAAGGGCTGCTACGGCGGCACCCCCGGCCGGGTCTTCATCCACGAGGGCGACGGCATGGTCATCGTCGCCGGGCCCGACGCGTGGAGCGGCGGCAACCGGGGCCTGTCGATCGAGCGCGTGCGCCTCGACGACGGCACCGAGATGACCGGCAAGGAGTTCTTCCCGCACGGCGGCGGCTACCTGAGCTGACGACCCCGCTCGGTGACCCCCGTCACCGAGCGGCGTCGAGTGTGGGCAACCACACCAATTTTGCAGACCTCTGCAACCTTGCAGAGGTCTGCAAAGTCCGTACCGTCGATGGGGTGATCCAAGAACTGCCCCTGCGCGACCGTAAGAAGGCCGCCACCCGACGGGCACTGAGCGACGCCGCGGTCCGGCTGGCCAGGACCCTCGGCATCGACTGCGTGACGGCGGACGCCATCGCGTCAGACGCGGGCGTCTCCACGCGCACCTTTCACAACTACTTCCCGTCGAAGGAAGAGGCCATCCTCTTCCGCTTCGAGACCGAAGTGACCCAGTGGGTGCAGCAACTGCGCGAGCGCCCGGCCGAGGAACCCATCTGGGACTCGCTCGAGACAGTGGTCGTCGGCATCGTGATGGATCCCGAGCGCGACCTCACCGACACCTTCGCCGTGATGGCCCTCGTCGAGGACAGCCCCGCGCTGCTGGCCCGCCAGCTCGAACTGCAGGGGCGCGTCAACCGCATCTTCGGCGAGGCGATCGCCGAACGCACCGGCACCGACATCGAGCGCGACCTGTACCCGAACCTGCTGCAGATGGCCGCGGGGGCCGCATGTAAGGCGGCGATCGACCTCTGGATGCAGGGCACCTCCGACTACGCGAACCCCGGCGAGCTCGTCACCGAGGCCTTCCGCCAACTCCGCGCAGGCATCCCGCAGCCGACACCGCTGCCGGGTCGCTTCGCAGGCTCCGCGCCAGCCCCCACGCAGCACTGACCGACCCGTACCACCTCGAACGAAGGGTCCTCCATGGCCACCTATCTCTATCGGATCGGCAAGTTCGCCTATCGGCGCAAGGGCACGGTCCTGTCCATCTGGCTCACCCTTCTCGTCCTGATGGGCGTCGGCGCCGCGACCCTCTCCGGGCCGACCAACGACTCCTTCTCGATCCCAGGGACGCCCGCGCAGCAGGCGCAGGACCTGATGGCCGAGCGCTTCCCTGAGGCCGCCGGCAGCGACCCCTTCAACTCGCTCAGCGCACGCTTCGTCTTCGCCGCGCCGAACGGCCAGACGCTGACGGACCCGGCGAACGAGGCCGCGATGGACGCCGTGCTGGACAAGGTGCGCGGCATCGAGCAGGTCGAGCCCGCCGCGAAGGCCGACCCCGCCACCCCGCCCGCCGCGGGCGAACGCAGCGCGGCCCTGGTCAACCCCGTCGTCGCCCACGACGGCCTGGTCGAGATGGTCACCGAGCAGGCGCAGGAGTCCGGCAAGCCGCTCGACCGCGCGCTCGCCGACGCGCAGGCGCTGTCCTCGCTCAGCGCGGACGCGACCGTCGGTTATGTCGACGTGCCGTTCACCGGCGAGGTCACCGACTTCACCGACGAACTGACCGCCGAGATCGACGCCGCCGCCCAGGTCGGCCGCGACGCCGGGCTCAACGTCCAGCTCAGCGGCAGCGCCGCGCAGGTCCAGGAGGCTCCAGGGGGGACCACCGAGCTGATCGGCATGGCGGTGGCCGCGGTCGTCCTGATGATCACCTTCGGTTCGCTCGTCGCCGCAGGCCTGCCGCTGATCTCCGCGATCATCGGCGTCGGCATCGGCAGCCTCGGCATCACCATCGCGACCGGATTCACCGAGCTCGGATCGATGACGCCGACGCTGGCGATCATGATCGGCCTGGCCGTCGCGATCGACTACTCGCTGTTCATCGTCTCGCGCTTCCGGCACGAACTGACCGTCACCGACAACCGCGAGGAAGCGGCCGGACGCGCCGTGGGCACCGCCGGATCGGCCGTGGTCTTCGCGGGGCTGACGGTGATCATCGCGCTCGTCGCGCTGCGAGTGGTCGGCATCAAGTTCCTCACCGACATGGGCATGGCCGCCGGCTTCTCCGTGTTCATCGCGGTGCTGATCGCGCTGACCTTCCTGCCCGCGATGCTCGGGCTTTTCGGCAGCAAGGTGTTCGCGGGCCGGATCCCGTTCGTCAAGGCCAAGGATCCCGAGTCCGGCTCGATGCAGCCGGGATCGGCCATGCGCTACGCCCGCTGGGTCGCGCGCGTCCCGTTGATCCCCCTGATCGGCGGGGTGCTGCTGCTCGCCGTGCTCGCGGTGCCCGCCACCGGCCTCAAGCTGGCGCTGCCCAGTCAGGCCACCGGCGACCCCGCGACCAGCGCCCGCCAGGCCTACGACCTGATCGACGGGGGCTTCGGCCCCGGCCGCAACGGCCCGCTGCTGGTGGTCGTCGATGCCCGCGACGCCACCGTCCCGGCGATGCAGGCATTCGGTGACGTCGCCGCGACCATCTCCGAGCAGACCGATGTCGCCAACGCACAGGTGATCGGCGTCAACCAGGCGGGCGACACCGCACAGATCCTGGTCACCCCGGACAGCGGGCCGACCGACCCGAAGACCGTCGACCTGATGCAGTCCATCCGCGACGGCGAGACCGGAATGCACGAGCAGATCGGCGTCAACTACGGCGTCACCGGTCAGACCGCGCTCGAGACCGACATCTCCGACCGACTGCAGGACGCCCTGATCCCCTACCTGCTGGTGGTGGTCGGGCTGGCGTTCATCCTGCTGACGCTGGTGTTCCGGTCGCTGCTCGTGCCGCTGACCGCCACCCTTGGCTTCCTGCTCAGTGTCGCGGCCACCTTCGGCGCCACGGTCGCGATCTTCCAGAACGGCTGGGGTGGTCTGGTCGGGAACCCGCAGCCGCTGGTCAGCTTCATGCCGATCTTCCTGATCGGTGTGGTCTTCGGCCTGGCGATGGACTACCAGGTGTTCCTGGTGACCCGGATGCGTGAGGAGTACGTGCACGGCGCCTCCGCCAAGGACGCGATGACGATCGGGTTCACCCACGGGTCGCGGGTGGTCACCGCCGCCGCGCTGATCATGATGTCGGTGTTCGCGGCCTTCATCGCGGAGCCGAACTCGTTCATCAAGTCGATCGGCTTCGCCCTGGCGGCTGCGGTCTTCTTCGACGCCTTCGTGGTCCGCATGGTGATCATCCCCGCGGTGATGGCCCTGCTCGGCGACAAGGCGTGGTGGCTCCCGGCGTGGCTGGACCGGATCCTGCCGAACGTCGACATCGAGGGCGAGAAGCTGCAGCGCGAGCTGCCGGCTCATGCGCTCGACGGCGAGGAGACGGTGGCCGCCCGCTAGCGGCGGCGACACCCGGATCGAATCGAGGAGGCCGGCGGCGCGATGCGCTGCCGGCCTCCGTCGTTGCTGCGACAATCGGCACACGGATATCCGCGGACGAGGGGCTGCCACTGTGACATCGCTGAGGCGAGGTTCGACCGACCGTCCGACGCACATCGTGCGCACGCCCCGATTCTGGTTGGCGCCGCTCGTCGTGGTGTCCCTGCTGATGTCCCTGCTCGCGGCGCTCTACCTCGGCGGGATCCTCGACGCCAAGGGCAACCTGCACGACTTCCCCCTCGCGATCGTCAACCAGGACGAGGGCGACACGGTCTCCACCCCCGAGGGCGACAAGCCGGAGAACTTCGGCAACCAGATCACCGAGGGACTGGTGGCGAACGTCCCAGCGGACAAGGTCGACCTGCAGCAGATCGGGATCGCGCAGGCCCAGTCCCGGCTGGACACCGGCGAGATCTACGGCGCGATCGTCATCCCCAGCGATTTCACCAAGCGCCTGCTGATCCTGGCCAAGGCGGGCGTCATACCCGGGGACATCGAGAAGCCGATCATCACCGTCTACACCAATCCCCGCGCCGGGACGTTCGGAGTCGGGCTGGTCACGGGCATCGCCTGGCCCGCCCTCGACGCGGTCAACGACAAGGTCGGCGCGCAGCTGACCGAGCAGGTCAACGCCCAGCTCGCCGCGATCGCGGACGCCCCGGCGCTCTCCGGGGCCGCGCGGCTGAGCCTGGCCGAACCGATCAAGGTGCTCACCACCGCACACAATCCGCTGCCCGACGGGACCGGCAACGGGCTGTCCGCGTTCTACTACGCGCTCCTGCTGGTGCTCGCCGGGTTCACCGGGGGCATGATCGTGAACTCGCTGGCCGACGGGATGCTGGGTTTCGCGCCCACCGAGTTCGGTCCCCGGTATGTGCACAACCCGGCGGTCGAGATCTCGCGTTTCCGGACACTGCTGTCGAAGTGGGCCGTGATGGTGGTGCTGGCCCCGCTCGTCTCGGGCCTGTACGTGGCCGTCGGCCGCGCCCTCGGCATGCCGATCCCCAACCAGCTCGCGCTGTGGATGTACGGCACCTTCGCCATCGCCGCCGTCGGCATCACCGCGCTGTCGGTGCTCGCGGTGTTCGGCACCGTCGGACTGCTGGTCAACCTCATCCTGTTCGTCGTCCTCGGATTGCCGTCCTCGGGCGGCACCATCCCGATCGAGGCGACCCCACCGATCTACGGCTGGCTGGCGAACTTCGAGCCCATGCACCAGGTGTTCCTCGGCGCCCGCGCCCTGCTCTACTTCACCAGCGGCGGCGCGGGCGACCTCACGCACGCCGTGATGATGACGCTGATCGGGCTGCTGGTCGGGCTGACGCTCGGCGCCACGGTGACCCTGCTCTACGACCGGAAGGGCTTCCACCGCGGGGCCGCCCGGCCCGCGGTGGAAGCTGACGTCGCTCGCCTCGCAGATCCGGTGTGAGAACCCGCGCCTATGGGTATTCGCGGTGGCAGCGACAGTTGCGATCTCGGTGACCGTGCGAGGAGAAGGGGTCATGAGACACCTGCGAGGCGAAGGCGATACCGCGCCGGTTCAGATGGCGGCCGTGCTGATCGGCTTGGTCTTCGTGGTCATCGGTGTGCTCGGCTTCGTGCCAGGTGTGACAACCGGCTACGACACGCTCGCTCTGCCACATGATTCGCAGGCCGAACTGTTCGGCTTGTTCGAGGTGTCGATCCTGCACAACATCGTCCATCTCGTGTTCGGCGTGATCGGTGTTGCCGCATCACGGTCGATCGCCGCGTCCGCACTCTTCCTGGTGCTCGGGGGGATCGCCTACCTGGTGTTGTGGATCTACGGACTGATCGTCGATGACCTTTCGGGAGCGGATTTTCTGCCCACCAACGCGGCCGACGACTGGCTGCATTTCGGGCTGGGCATCGCGATGCTCGCCATCTTCTTTGCGACACCCAGAATCGGTACCACCAGAGCCACCGATCCGCATCGCCCCCACTCGCCGATCGAGTGACCGCCTAGTCGGTGGGGTCACCGTCCCCCTTCCGGGGCGGATGTTCCAGCGCGAATTTCTCCGTGCGCTCCTCCGACCGTCGCGCCGTGTCCGCGAGCACGTGGCCGGCATGGCGGGTCGTCTCTGCCACCGGCGACTCTGCCAGTCGGGCAGCAACCGCCCGGGCACGGTCGGGCAGGTCTACCTCCCGCACTTTGTCGGCGATGGCAGCAGCATGCACTTTGTCCGCGATCCCGGCGGCATTCACGTTCGGCTTGTGTTCCGAGATCGAGTGCTCGACCTTGTGTCCGACTCGCGCCGCGGCCTGACCAGCACGGCGCGCGCCGTCCAGCGCAGCCCCCACGGCCGCCCCTGTGAGCGCCCCGATCACCAATCCCAACCATAGATTTCGCATGTGTGGCGCATACCCGACCGGTGCGTGACCAAACCGCGCGCGCCTCCGGAATCGGATCGGACGGTGATTTCGCCGCCATGATGCCACCAAGAAAGTCGTCGGCAAGGCCATGGGCAGGCAGGGAAGAAGGTCAAGGACGCCTTCAAGAACTAGTACCTCGGTCGAAAACGACGCCCTTCACGGACACGCAGGCGTGACCAGGTTGTAGATGTTCTCGGCCTGTTCCTGGCTCGGCTTCGTCCCGTCGTTCGCCGCCAGCGTCTCGATCTCGACGGTCACGGTCTCCTTGTCCGCACCGGCTGCGAGATGAGCACACGATTGCGTTGCGATCATCTCGATGTCCTCATCACTGCGGTCCTGGGCCAACTCCGCATAGCCGGTACGGAACGCGGCGACGAATGCTGCGAGCTTGGTCTCGTCGATCGCAGACTCCGCCGTTGTCATGACGGCACCTGTGCCTGTCATGACCGCGCCGGTACCGTCCTGAGCGTCCTGCGAGTCATCGTCGTTGCCGCAGGCGGCGGCGAGGGCAACCAGGCCCGCCGCGGCGATGGTCAAGGCAGTGGATTTCATCATGGCGGCGGTGTACCCGGCCCTTTCCGGCTCAAACACATGCGAGCACACGAGCCCGCGCACAGGATCCGATCCAACCCGGAACTCCTTGTGGAAAAGGTTGGCCGAATGCGTTTCCACCGGTGCGAGCTTGGGTAGGCCAAGTTTCAGTCCGCGAAAACGAAATGGATCCGCCCGGTAACCGAGCACCCACATCGCGGGACACCACCTGCGAAGGAGAATCGACAATGAAGTCCGGAACGAAATTGGCCCTGGGACTCGGGGTGGGCGCGGGCTACGTCCTCGGTCGCACCCGCAAGCTGAAGCTGGCGCTGCTGCTGGCGGGAGGCGGTATGACCGGGCGGTTGCCCGGAACCCCACGGGAGCTGATGCAACAGGCCGCAGGAGCGCTCGGGTCGTCCACCGAACTCGGCAAGATCACCGAGTCGGTACGCGGTGACCTCATCGGCGCGGCCCGTGCGGCGGCGGTGACGGCCGCGGCCAATCGAATCGAGGCGCTGAACGACCGCCTGCAACTGCCCGCACCCGACGAGGAACCCGAAAGCGACGAGGAACGCGAGGAACCACGCCGAAAGGCACGGACTCGAAGGGCCGAATCGAAGCAGGACGAGGAACCCGAATCCGACGAGGACTTCGAGGACGAATACGACGAATACGACGAGGAACCGGAGGAGGACGAGGAACCGGAGGAGGACGAGGAACCGGAGGACGAAGCCGAAGTCGAGGATGAATCGGAAGACGACGACGGACGAGTCGACCGCGCACCGACGAGTTCTCGCCGTCGGCGCCCGGCGGACGAGGTCTCCACCTCAGGTCGCCCACGCGCCCGGAGTTCCCGCGCTGGGGGCAAGAATTCGTCGAGCCCCTCGCGGCGCACCAAACGATCCGAGGGCGCCACATCGGACCGCGCGCCCGTGCGGCGCACAGGAAGGTGAGTCCGGTGACACGATCGATCGAACGCGCGACCGGCAAGACAGGAAAGGTCGCCAAGAAGACCGTGGGCAGGGTCGGCAAAACGGCCACGGACACGGTGGGCTCCGCAGGCAAGGCCGTCACGGAAACCCCCCGCGATCTGCAGCCGCTGCAGCAGTCGGTGCAACATCTGGCCGGAACGCTGACCGAGCGCGCCGTGGCGGCTGTCTCCGACAAGGTGAGTGGGACGGCCGAGCGGCTGACGGACTACGCGGAGGGCTCGGGAGGCGGCCTGCTCGCCGCGCTCACGGGGTCGAAGAAGCTGGCCGAAGGCAAGTCGCCGCTGTCGGCGGCGATGAGCGCCGGGTTGACGAACGTCAAGGACCTCGCCGGGAAGAAGTTCGAGGACATCAAGGAGTCCTTCACCGGCGGCAAAGGAAAAGACAAGGGCGGCAAGAAGATCAAACTCACCAACATCGTCGAACAGATCGATGTCGGTGTGCCCGTCCAACTCGCATACGACCAGTGGACCCAGTTCGGCGAGTTCCCCAAGTTCATGAAGAAGGTCGAACAGGTCGAACAGAAGTCGGACGAGAAGCTCTCGTTCACGGCGAAAGTCTTCTGGTCACGCCGAACGTGGGAGTCGACGATCCTGGAACAGGTTCCCGAGGAGCACATCATCTGGCGATCCAAGGGCAACAAGGGCTACATCGACGGGGCGGTGACCTTCCATGAGCTAGCGCCCTCCCTCACCCGGATCATCATGGTTCTCGAGTACCACCCTCAGGGATTCTTCGAGAAGACCGGGAACCTCTGGCGGGCGCAGGGCCGTCGGGCTCGTCTCGAGCTCAAGCACTTCCAGCGACACCTGATGACGCAGAGTGCCCTTCATCCCGACGACGTGGAGGGCTGGCGCGGCGAGATCCACGACGGAGAGGTCGAGGAACCGGAGAGCGAACCCGAAGAACCAGAGAGCGAACCCGCGGAGGACGAAGACCGGAAACCCCCGAAACGGCAGCCGCGACGGCGTACGGGATCCGCGCGCGCGAAAGGCGAGAAGCGGGGGTCCGCGTCATGACCATTGCGACACAGGGTGCGAACGGCGGGGGCGAGCTCGGACGACCGAGTGCGTCCGGACTGGCCGATGTCATCGACACCATCCTCGACAAGGGTCTGGTTCTCGACGCGTTCGTGCGGGTCTCGATCGTCGGCATCGAACTATTGACGGTTGATGCCCGCGTGGTCGTCGCCAGCGTCGACACCTACCTGCGCTATGCCGAGGCGGTGAACCGGCTCGAGATCTCGGAGAACGAGCCGACCGGCTTGCCCGGCCTGGTCGGCGACGTCGCCGAGGGTGGCGCCAAACACAAGACGAAAGGTGCGATCGAGGCGGCAGGCGAGAAGCTCTCGGACTTCCTCGGCGAGGTCCAGGACAGACGCGACGAAAATGCGGAGAAGACGTCGAAGCGAAGGGAGCGATGATGTCGGCGGCAGAGGACACCACCGATCAACGCTCGGGGACCGCGACCTACGTCTACGGCATCGTGCCTGCCGACGTCGAGCCGGAACCCGACGCGGCGGGAGTCGGCGATCCACCCGGCTCGGTGACGGCCGTCCGCCACAACGAGGTCGCCGCCCTGGTCAGCGAGATCCAGGTCGGTCACCCGCTCGGCACGCCCGAGGACCTGCGGGCCCACGCCGAACTGCTCGACGGATCGGCCCGCGTCGCGCCCGTCCTGCCGCTGCGATTCGGTGCTGTGATGACGGACGTGGACGCGGTCACCCAGGAACTTCTCTCCCCGCATCACGACGAGTTCCGGTCCGCTCTCGACGAATTGGAGGGCCGGGCGCAGTACGTGATCAAGGGCCGCTATGACGAGCCCGTGATCCTGCGCGAGGTGCTGTCCGGGAGCCCCGACGCGGACAGGCTGCGAGAGGAGATCCGCGACAAGCCCGAGGAGACCACCCGCGACGCCCGGATCGCCCTCGGCGAGTTCATCGAACAGGCGATCGGCGCGAAGCGGGACGCGGATACCCGCACCGTGCTCGATGCGATCGGATCGCTCGCACACGCGGTGAATGTGCGTCCCGCCAGCCACGACCTGGATGCGGTTCACGTGGCGCTGCTCCTCGACGTGGGCGCCCGGGAGGATCTGGAGAAGGCGCTGGCCGATATCACCAACGAATGGGACGGCCGGGCCGAGATCGAGGTGCTGGGGCCCATGGCTGCATACGACTTCGTGATGAAGCGGGAACCGGAGCAGGAGGGCTGACGATGGGCCTGATCTCGGCGGTACTAGGCGCGCCCTTCGCTCCCGTCCGAGGGGTGATCAGGCTCGGCGAACTGATCCAGGAGCGGGTCGAGCAACAACTCCACGATCCTGCCGAAGCGCGACGGGAACTCGAGGCGATCGATGCCGCAGCGGATGCGGGCGAGCTGACGCCTGACGAACAGGAGGCAGCCCAACAGGAGGTGGTGAACCGGATGACAGACCAACCGGTGGTCACTGAAACACCACCGGCGAACCCCGAGACCGACCAGGAGGAGTGACAGCCGTGCCCAAGAGTCCTCGCGGGGACAACGAGACCGACGATCGCGAGTCGCCCGCGCCCGCACCGGTTTCCGCTGCCGAGGCCGCGGGGATCGCCATGCGCCAGATCGTCGAGCTCGTCTCCCGCGATCCGGTCGGAGCGACCTCTGTCGCTCCCACGGACGAGGGGTGGATGGTCGAGGTAGAGGTCGTCGAGGACCGACGCATCCCGACATCCTCAGACATTCTCGCGCTGTACGAGGTGGAACTCAGCCTGGACGGCGACCTGCTCTCCTACAGCCGGACGCGGCGCTACCCGCGGGGCAGCAGCGATATCGGGCGGAACTCGCAATGACCATGTCCGGGCGCGAGCCCGCCGGTATGCAGCCGTACGGGTCCGGGCATCAGCCGGCGAACCTCGGCGACATCCTCGAACGGGTGCTCGACAAGGGCCTGGTGATCGCGGGCGACATCCAGATCAATCTCCTCGACATCGAGTTGCTCACCATCAAGCTGCGGCTGGTGATCGCCTCCCTCGAGACCGCGAAGGCGGTCGGGATCGACTGGTGGGAGCACGATCCGTGGCTCAGCGGATCCGCCCGGGATCTGGAACTCGAGAATCGCGCGCTCCGGGACCGGCTCGCCGCGCTCGACGCAGGCGAGACGATGCCCGCCGTCGAATCCGGACGGCAGCAGCCCGCGCAGCAGCACACCGCACCGGAGACGACGGAGGACGATCGTGGCGGATGACGGCACGGGCGTGTGGGTCTACGCGGTGGTCGGCGGCGGTCGCTACGGTGACGAACTCCCGGCGGGGGTGGCGGCCGAACGGGTCCGCACCATCGAGGCCGCGGGCCTGACCGCGGTCGTGGGCACCGTCGGCCTCGACGATTTCGGCGAGGCCGCGCTGCGGCGGAACCTCGAGGACCTCGACTGGCTGGAGACGACAGCGCGCACACACGACGCGGTGGTCGGTGCCGTGGCCCGCACCGCCGACACCGTCCCCCTCCGGTTGGCAACGGTGTGCGCGGACGACGAGCAGGTCCGAGCGCTCCTCGCCGAGAGCTGTCGCGATTTCGAGGCCGCACTGCGCCAGATCGCCGGCCGCGCGGAGTGGGGAGTGCGGGCGATCGCGGACACCACCGCACCGCCTGCCCCAGACGTCGGCACGGACGCGCCGGGCGGGGCAGGAGCCCGATACCTGGCGCGGCGGCGGGCGGAGCTGTCGTCGCGCGACGACATCGAGCGCGCACTCGCGGCCGAAGCCGAGAGCGTCCACACCACGCTGCTCCGGCTTGCCGCGATGGGCCGTCGCCAATCCCCCACTGCGCCTGCGCTTGCCGGCACCCGGGAGTGGATGCCGCTCAACGGCACTTACCTGGTGGACCGGGACCGTGCCCGCGAGTTCGCGGATGCCGTCGCGTCACTCGATCGCGACCACGAACGGCTGCGGCTCGAATTGACGGGTCCGTGGCCACCGTATTCGTTCACCGGAATCGAACGCGATTCGGGACGGGAGTCGCCATGACCATGCCGCCGGACGAGAATCGGGAACGCCGCGTCGCACTCGTGGACCTGCTCGACCGGGTACTCGCCGGTGGGGTGGTCATCGCCGGCGACGTCACGCTCGCGATCGCGGATGTCGATCTGGTGCAGGTCTCGTTGCGCACCCTCGTCTCCTCCGTGCGGGCCCTGCCCGCCCTCGACGCGGTGTCCGCTCCATCCGAACAGGCGACAGATGGCTGAGCAACGGGAGACGCGCAGCTTGCCGCAACGCATCGACTCCGATCCCGAATCGGTGGAACGAGGGCTGGCCACCCTCGTGCTCACGATCGTCGAACTGCTCCGACAACTCATGGAACGCCAAGCGTTGCGCCGTGTCGACGAGGGCGATCTCAGCGATGACCAGATCGAGCGGATCGGCACCACTTTGATGCTCCTCGAACGTCGAATGGAGGAACTACGAGAGCATTTCGGGCTGGATCCCGAAGATCTCAACATAGACCTGGGGCCGTTGGGAACACTGTTGCCCCCGCCATGAGGGAACGCCCAGACCCGGGCGCCGGCCGCCCCCATGCGAGATCTCGAATCTCACACGTGCCGTGGTCCAGTTGTGTTCTATCGATATTCGGGCCCGCATTGTCGCTGTGGTGGCCATTGTCACCCATTGCGCTGTTTTCGGTTGTTGACCGGCGGGTTTCTGATTCTGTCGGATTCTGGATTCAACGATTTCGGTACGGCGCGAGACATGAACGTTACGCATTCGTCCTACGTTGGGGGCAACCGACAAGAGCATTCGTAAGGGTCGACATGTTGCACACCGATATCCCTACTCGCTCCGAGATCGAGGCGCTGGTCGATGCTTCCGCGCCGTGGTCCGTGTCGATCTATACGCCGACCGAGGCCGACACTGCGACGCCGGAGCAGAATCGGATCGCGTTTTCCAATCAGACGCGAGATGTGTTGGGGCGTATCGATGATCGGGATGCGCGGGTCGCACTGGAGGAGGAGCTCGAGGATCTGATCGCAGATGAGGAGTTCTGGCGGTTTCAGGCGCGCACGCTGGTTGTGCACGCGACGCCGGATCGGATGCGTACCTTCCGGATTCCGAATCGGCTCGAGGCCGGCGTCACCGTCGGGGATCGGTTCTTCGTGAAGCCGCTGCTCCGGGCGGTCACCTTCCCGCAGTCCGCATTCGTGCTCGCCCTTGCCGAGGGGTCGGCGCGACTGGTGGAAATCACCCCGGATCGCCCGGCCGAGGACGTACGGGTTCCCGGAATTCCTTCCAGTGCAGCAGATTATGCGCGCAAGGCATCGTTGAGTGGTCGCGCGCCCAAGGGGCGGATTCAAGGCACCGAGGGCCGCAAGGTCCGCGTGCGTCAGTATGCGCGCGCGGTGGATCAAGAGCTGCGCGACATTTTGTCGGGGCGCGACCTGCCGCTCATTCTTGCCGCCGCCGAACCGATCGGGGCCCTGTTCCGCTCGGTCAACAGCTACGACGGCCTGCTCGCGGAGACCATCGAGGGCAATCCGGAGCAGCTTTCGGACGAGCAGCTCGCCACCCGAGCGCGCGAGATCCTCGACCGACACTATGGAAACGAATTGGCTGATCTGCGCCTCCTTTTCGAGGATCGACGCGCCGAAGGCCGGGGAACCACCGACCTCGCCGACATTGCCAGGGCCGCGACCTTCGGCATCATCGACACCCTGATGGTCGACATCGACACGACCATCCACGGCGTCATTACCGAGGATGACGGAACTCTCACCCTGGCAGCGAATTCCGATCTCGACGCACCGGGTGTCCTCGACGAGGTCGCGCGCCGAGTCCTGCTCTCGGGCGGACGGGTGCTCGCCGTGCGCAGCGCCGATATCCCGGACTCCGCGGCGGCGGCAATCCTGCGCTACGCGATGTAAGAGGTCCGGCCGCTGTGCACACAGCGACGCGGCGAAATCAGAACATACCCGCCAATTTCATGGTGTCCGTCCGCAATTTCGGCAATTATTGCGCGCACCCGATATCCGGCGCGGAATACACCGTCGAACTCTGGGAAATCCATTCCGAGAATCATCGGGAACATGACGATGTCGCAGAGCACCAGTTACAGAAAGGACGCCCCCTAATTTCGCTGGTGGCACGGCCGAGCGGTGTTCGCAGATGAGGGAGAGTCCGGCTCCCACAATGTGTCCGGCCGAATTCAATTCCAGGCTATAGTAGCGATCGGCGAATTTCTTGATCATTCCGGGTCCGCGAGACCCCCTCACCGACGAGGCCGATCCGCGAACGGTTCACCGCCGCCGCGACGGGCGGCGGCGGGCAGCCCGGTCCTACCTACCGGACCAGGCCGCCCACAGCTGCGCGTACCGTCCGCCCGCCGCGACCAGCTCGTCGTGAGTCCCCTCCTCGATGACCTCGCCGTGCTCGAGTACCAGCACCCGATCCGCGGTGGCCGCCTGCGTGAGCCGGTGGGCCACCACCAGCGTGGTGCGCCCCCTGGTCGCCGCCTCCGCCGCCACCTCGAGGTCGCGCGCACCCGCACTGCCTGCCTCAGCGGTGGCCTCGTCGAGCACCGCCACGGCGGGATCGGCCAACACCAGGCGGGCCAGGGCCAGCTGCTGCGCCTGGGCCGCGGTCAGGGTGTGTCCGCCCTCGCCGACCTCGGTGTCGAGCCCGTCCTCGAGGACATCCGCCCAACCGAGCGCGCCGACGGTGTCCAGCGCCGCGCGCGCCTGCTCCACGGTCGCGTCCGGCCGGGCGAGGCGCAGGTCCTCGATCAGCGGGCCGGCGAAGACGTGCACCTCCTGGCTCACGATCACCACCTGCTCGCGAAGACTGTCGCCGAGCTCCGCCAGCGGGACCCCGCCGATGGACACCTCTCCCGCGGTGGGCGTGACCGAGCCCGACGCGATCGCCGCGACGGTCGTCTTCCCGGCACCGGTCGAGCCGACCAGCGCCACCCGCGTCCCCGGCTCGATGCGCAGGTCGATGCCGCGCACCACCTCCCGGGATCCGTCGTAGCTGTGCCGGACCCCGGTCAGGCGCAGCTCTGCCGACGCGGGCGCCGCCCCCGACGGGGACGCGTTCTCCGCCGGAATGTTCACCACGCCGACCAGACGCGCCAGGCTGGCGCCCGCCGACTGGATCTCGCCGAAGGTGTACATCAGCATGCCGATCGGGTTGAACAGCCGGTGGAACAGAAGGGCGGCGGCCGTGGTCTCGCCGACGGTCACCAGGTCGCCCTTCACCAGTGCGAAGCCGACCACCAGGATCACCGAGAGCCCGACGAACTCGGCGCGGTTGCCGCGGCCCGCGAACCGGGTGAAGAGGGTGAACACCCCGGTCGCGATGTCCCTGGCCTTTCCGGAGGCCCGGTCGATCTCCGCCAGGTGCGCGTCCTCGAGCCCGTACGCGCGGACCGTGCGCGCGCCCTGCATGCTGCTGATCAGCACCTGGGACCGCTCCCCCATCGCGACCCGTTCGGCGGCGAACATCGGGCCCGACCGCGGCAGGTACCAGCGCAGCGCGAGCGCGTACATAGGCAGCGCCACCGCGCCTGCCAGCCCGAGCCGCCAGTCGATGCCGAGCATCGCGATCATGCTCAGCACCACCAGCAACACCGCGGAGACCAGGTTCGGTACCACGTCGGAGACGGCCTTGCCGATCACCGAGATGTCGTCGCCGACGCGGGAGAGCAAGTCCCCCTTGCCCACCCGCTCGACCGTCGCGATCGGCAGGGTCAGCGCCCGCTCGACCGTCCGCTCCCGAAGCCGCGCGAGCATGCCCTCGCCGAGACGGCTGATCAGCACCGAGCCCCAGCCGGCGAACAGCCCGCCGAGCAGTGCGGCGACGGCGATGACCGCGACCACCCCGACGATGATCTCGGTCGGCGCCTTGGACTGCACCCGGTCGACCAGGATCCCGAACACGTAGATCGGTACCAGGGAGACGGCCGCACCGACCGTCCCGACGGCGAGCGTGAGCCCGGTCAGGCGGCGGACGCGCGCAAACTCGGCTCGCAGCCAGGCCCAGCTCTCCCCCGCCGTCGCGATCGGGAGCAGGGGCCGGTGCTCTGCGGTGACTCTCATCGCAGCACCACCTTTCGGTAGTTCTCGTCGGCCGTGGCGAGGTCGGAGTGGGTGCCCTCGCGGACCACGCGGCCCTCGTCGAGCACCAGCACCCGGTCCGCCACCGCCAGCAGCGCGGGGCTGCTGGTGATCAGCACGGTGGTGTGCACCCGCTCGGGAGCCTCGTGCCCGTTCACGCCATGTCTGAGCCGCGAAATGCCCTCCGCGATGGCCTGTTCGGTCACCGCGTCGACGGCGGTGGTCGGATCGTGCAGCACCAGCACCGGTGCCTGCGACAGCAGCGCCCTGGCCAGCGCCACCCGCTGCCGCTGACCGCCGGACAGGCTCGCGCCCCGGTCCGTGACCGGCAGGTCCAGCCCGTCGGGGTGCGCGTCGACGACGTCCACCGCCGCCGAGGCCGTCAGCGCCCGGCGCACCTCGGTGTGGTCGGCGTCCGGGCTGCCCGCCACCACGTTGGAGCCGACGGTCCCCGCGAACAGGTCCGAGTTGTGCGGCTCGACGAGGACGGCGCCGCGAGCCTGGGCCAGATCGATGTCGGCCAGGTGCACCCCGCCGACGGTCACGGTGCCACCGTGATCGTCGGGCGCGACGTGCCCGGACAGCAGGTGTGCCAGCGCCTCCGCATCCTGCGGGCGATGCGCCAGCACCCCCACCAACTCGCCGGGGTGCGCGCGGAGGTCGAGTCCGCGCAGCGACCGGTAGCTGACATCGGCCAGCTCCAGCGTCACCCGCGGCGGCAACGATTGCGACCCGGCCGGGACCATCGGGTCCGCATCGAGCACCAGCGCGAGCCGGTCGGCGGAGGCCCTTGCGGTGGCGAGGAAGCCCGGCATCCGCGCGAGGGTGCCGAGCGGTTCGATGATGAACTGGGACAGCCCGACCACGGTGATCAGCTCGCCGATCGTGATCCGGCCCTGCAGCGCGAACCAGCCGGCCACGCCCGCGACGCCAACGGCCAGCAGCGCGCTGACCGTCACCGAGGTGCCCACGAAGATCCCGGTGGCCTTGGCCGCGTGCAGCGTCGAACGCAGCGCCTCGCCGCTGGCACCGCGGTAGCGCGCCGCCGCGGCCCGCTCCGCGCCGAGCCCGCGCAGCGGACGCAGCCCGCTCACCAGGTCGGTGGCCGACCCCGACGCCCGGGCGGTCGCCGCCTGCGCGGCGGTGGCGCGGCGGGTGATCAGCGGCGCCGCGAGCTGCATCAGGCCCAGGATCACCGGCGTGCCGATCAGGACGGCGAGGCCCAGCGGGACGTCGATCACGAGCAGGGTCACCGCGGAGGCCACCGCGGCGACGAGCGCCGCGACGATGCGCGGGATCACGTCGAGGATCCAGGCCTCCCGATCCGCGTCGGAGGTCGAGACGGTGAGCAGTTCACCCGAGCGCAGGTCCGTCCGCACACCCCTGGGGTGCAGGATCCGGCCCGCCACCTCCACCCGGAGCAGGTGCGCCTCGTTCTGCATCGCGAACACGATGAATCGGGCGCCCATCCGCCAGGCCGCCGTGAGCACCAGGAACAGCGCCGCCAGCCCGAGCACGGAGATGACGAGCGCGTCGGTGTCACCGGTGGAGATCGCGCGGCCGACGATGATGCCGATGGCGACCGGCACCATCGTCTCGGCGATCTGGTGCACCGCGAGCAGCGCCGTACCGATCGTCAGACGTCCCCGGTTCCTGGCGACGGTCCGCCGGAGAATCCCGGCACCGCCGCCGCGCCCACTGGCGGCACCGCCGCCGCGCCCATTGGCGGCACCGCCGCCGCGCGCAGATGTGCGCCCCATCAAGCCTCCCGATAGTGTGCGGCGACCAGATGCCGCTGAAGTTAGTACACCCTAACTGACGTTGGAAGTAGCGCCGGACCGCCCGGTTCTCATAGAGTCGCGGACACGTACGAACCTGCCGCAGCAGGCGTACTCCGCCCGAGAGGAACAATCGACATGGCCGCGAAGACGACCACCGAGAACGACATCGCCGACGAGGAGCTCGAGCCGGTAGCGGACGAGACCGCCCGCCAGGCACAGCGAGTTGTCGCGGCATATGCGACAGATGCCGACGAATGCCGGATGTTGCTGTCTATGCTCGGCATCGGCCCCTCGGCCAAGATCGACTAGTCAGCCGGCGCCGGCCGCGGTCGCGGCGGCATCCGAACAAAGGAAGATTGTGGGCTCCGCCTCGGAATTTGTTGTCGTTGCCAACCGGTTGCCCGTCGATCTCGAGACCCTGCCCGACGGCAGCACCAGGTGGAAGCGCAGTCCGGGTGGCCTCGTCACCGCGCTCGAACCGATCCTGCGCGGCAAGAAGGGCGCCTGGGTCGGCTGGCCGGGCGTGCCGGACACCGATCTGGGCCCCATCGTCGAGGACGGCATCGAGCTGTACCCCGTGCGCCTGAGCGCACAGGAGGTCGCCGACTACTACGAGGGCTTCTCCAACGCCACTCTGTGGCCGCTGTACCACGACGTGATCGTCAAGCCGGTCTACGACCGTTCCTGGTGGAACGCGTACGTCGAGGTCAACCGCCGGTTCGCCGAGGCCACCTCGGCGGCCGCCGCGCACGGCGCGACGGTGTGGATCCAGGACTACCAGCTCCAGCTGGTGCCGAAGATGCTGCGGATGCTGCGCCCGGACCTGACCATCGGGTTCTTCCTGCACATCCCGTTCCCGCCGGTCGAGCTGTTCATGCAGATGCCGTGGCGTCGGGAGATCGTCGAGGGCCTGCTGGGCGCCGACCTGATCGGCTTCCACCTGCCCGGCGGCGCACAGAACTTCCTGTACCTGGCGAGGCGACTGGCGGGCCAGCCGACGTCGCGGGGCAATGTCGGGGTCCGCTCCAAGCTCGGCGTCGTCCAGGTGGGCTTCCGCAACGTGCGGGTCGGCGCGTTCCCGATCTCCATCGACTCGGGTCAGCTCGACGAGCTCTCCCGCAAGAAGTCGATAAGGGACCGCGCCAAGCAGATCCGCAAGGAACTCGGCAACCCGGACAAGGTCATGCTCGGCGTTGACCGGCTGGACTACACCAAGGGAATCGACGTCCGCCTCAACGCCATTCGTGAGCTGCTCGAGGAGGGCCGGATGGACCCGGCCCAGAACATCATGGTCCAGCTGGCGACGCCCAGCCGGGAACGGGTCGAGAGCTACATCCAGATGCGCGGCGACATCGAACAGCAGGTCGGCCGGATCAACGGCGAGTTCGGTCAGGTCGGCAGGCCGGTCGTCCACTACCTGCACCGGCCGATCCCCCGCGAGGAGCTGATCGCCTTCTTCGTAGCCGCCGACGTCATGCTGGTGACCCCACTCCGGGACGGCATGAACCTCGTAGCCAAGGAGTACGTGGCCTGCCGCAGCGACCTCGGCGGCGCCCTGCTGCTGAGCGAGTTCACCGGCGCCGCAGCCGAATTGCGTCAGGCGTACCAGGCCAACCCGCACGACCTGGACGGCGTCAAGGACGAGATGGTCGCGGCGCTCACCCAGGACCGCGAGGCGGGCCGCCGCCGGATGCGCGCGATGCGTCGTCAGGTGCTCGCGCACGACGTGGACCGCTGGGCCAAGTCGTTCCTCAACGCGCTGGCGCGGGATTCGGTCGCGGGCGGCGCGCTGCTCGGCGACGAACTCAAGGCCTGATACCGCAGAAGGGCGCCTCCCCCGGGGTAGGCGCCCTTCTGCGTGGTCCGTTATACCTGGTAAAGGTCGGCTGGAGTGGGTTCAAGCCAACAGAACATAGTGGAGAGTTACTCGATAGACCATCGGACGAGGTTAACCGTCGTTTGCGCTCAACTGCCTCAACCATTGGTCAACCACCTGTGCGGTCGTATGCGCCTCAGTGCTGCACAGTGCGACATGTTCCGCGTCCACGGTCTGGACAGTCTGTTCGGTTGACCAGCTTTCGATGGGCCACTCGTTGAGGTTGTGCGTTGGTGACGGTTTCGTGCATTTGATGACGAGCGCCTTGCATTCGACAGGCTGATACTCGATTTGCAACAACAGCTCGAGCCAGCATGCTAGAGCGGTCAACCGTTCGGTGGTGAAGCCGGCAAGGTCGGGGATCAATGCTTCCGTATCGACCACGGCGTCCCTCGCGGTTCCCATTTGGCGCTCGTTTGCCTCTCGAGCGATAAAGGAATCGAAGATGATCAATCCCTGCAACCGGGAATTGCTTTGTTCCAGCAATCGAGCTGCAGCGGCGTGGGCGAGGTTTCCTCCTCCCGACATGCCGGCCAGGACAAATTCGTCGTTCCCAACGGTGTCGAGGACGGCCTTGGTGATACTTTCGATGGCGGCGTCGAGCGACGCCGGCAAGGGCTCATCCGGCTCATATCCCGAGAGCGGGATGACCGAGAGACGGCGATGACCGCCCAAATGAGCGGCGAGCAGAATGTACTGAATATATCCGCCGAGAAATGCCGGGGTGCAGATCAATACAACGTGAGGCAAGGTATCTCCGCCACTATTGTGGGGCGTGCCACCGCTGAGCCCGATGCCCCTCGGTATTCCTGCCGTATAGTGGTCGAACGCCGGGCGGAGTTTCGCAGCCGCAAGAAGGAATTCCAGGCCGTCGCCGAACTTATCGTCTGCGACCGCCTGTCTGAACATGCGAACAATAGATGGTTCAGCGGATTTGGAGCTCGCTGCGGGAGACTGTTCGACAGACTCGGCGACCACGGTAGCTCGGTCGGGGGCAAGTCCGATCCCGTTGCGCCGAGGCACAAACAGGATGTCTCCGCGTATGGCGAGTTGAGGTTCGGCGCTGGCGACTGCGGTGACAGTCATGTTCCGTACGGCCATGAGTCCGAATAGGTCCCCGAGGCCTTTGTCGGAGGAGTCGGTGTCGACGAGAATGATCCGCCCCGGGTTCTCGGCCTGAGCCGTCTTCACAAGCTCCCATATCGCCGATCCTGCCGGGTGCACGACTTCGTCAGTCGATACCGAAACCGCGCCGCGCGTGAGTACCAGGAAAGGGCTGGAATCGAAGCGTCGTTGTCCGGACCAGGACTGCAAAGCGGCTGACACCTTCTGTGTCATGGTGTGCGCATCCGTTGGGAGCGTACCGGATTCGTCTCTGCGGCAGTCCAGAACTATGACCTGGGCCGTGTCAGTGTCGGGCCCGTTCAGTGCTTCTTCCCAGTCGCAGGGTGCGACCTCGGGCAATGATGTGGGGGTGGGAATTGTCGACCACTCGATGGTGCGATTCTTGTTCATGGATTCGTCCGATGCCTCGACGAGCTGGCCTTGCTCTGTGGTCATTGCTCAAAGCTCCTGTGCAGTCTCTGATTTCGGCGGAATCGACGTATGTTCACAATCGACAATGGCTACTTCTTTCTGGAAGGCGGCTGCGGCACCCCGAGGCGTAGAACCTGTTCTTGCGGCTGACGTGAATGGCCTTGCCGGTGCCCCGCTGGCGGTCTGCAATGAACTGACTCGGGGAGCGCTCTGCGCTGCACCACGGCGTCGCCGGCCTGCCATGTCGCCAGCATGCCATGAGGAACTGGCGTCGTCCATCGCTTGACTAGAACGTGTTCTTGCGTGATGCTGACACGCACTTTGCGAGTTAGCTCATGGGGGTGGGGCGGATGGACCGGGCGACGGCAATGCCGAGCGATGGCAATCGACTTTCCGCAGACGTCGGTGGCGCCTGGCGGTGTGCGCAAGTGACGGCACGGCCGGCAGACCAATGGCTCACGCAGCCGAGCGCAGGCTGAAGTCAGCTGACGTGACCCTCGCGACAGATACTGTTGAACTCGAACCGATCTCGCGGATCTTCAGCTACACCAGATGACACTTCGGCGACTATGATCGCCGATCTCGAGCAGATTCATTGCCTAGTCGAATTCGGCGCGATCGGCATATCTCCAGTCGACGGCAGAGGATGCGTTCGCCGCTTTGTTGAACGACGAGTTCGGTATGCCTGAGTCTTTGCCTGGATTGGGTTCTTGTTCTTTGGAATAGAGGTTCCGAAAATGGTCGATCAGCAGAAGCTGCAACATCTCCTACGACGGGTCACAGCCGAGCTTCAGGAAAGCAGGGCCAAGCTGCGGGAGCTGACGCAGTCGGCCTCGGAGCCGGTAGCGATCGTTGGTATGGGGTGTCGTTTTCCGGGAGGCGTGGGGTCGCCGGATGATCTGTGGCGCCTGGTTGTCGAGGGTCGTGATGCAGTGTCGGCGTGGCCGTCTGATCGTGGGTGGGATCAGTCGGGTTTGTTATCTCCGGAGCCCGGTGTTGCGGGTAAGTCCTACACGAACAAGGGCGGATTCCTGTACGACGCGGCCGAGTTCGACGCCGGGTTCTTCGGGATCAGTCCGCGCGAGGCGATTGCGATGGATCCTCAGCAGCGGTTGCTGCTGGAGACGGCATGGGAGGCGTTGGAGCGGGCGGGCATCAAGCCGGATTCGTTGCGTGGCAGTGATACTGGCGTGTTCGTTGGTGTCCTCGGACAGACCTATGGCGGGATACCCGGAGTCGGGGCTGATCATGGCGTGGAGGGGTATCGATTGACCGGCTCTTCGCCCAGCGTGGTGTCGGGTCGGGTGTCGTATGTGCTGGGGTTGGAAGGCCCTGCGGTGTCGGTGGATACGGCGTGTTCGTCTGGTCTGGTGGCGTTGCATCAGGCGGTGGCGGCGTTGCGTTCGGGCGAGTGTTCGCTGGCGTTGGCGGGTGGGGTGACGGTGATGACAACCCCGGGAACGTTTGTGGAGTTTTCCCGGCAGCGGGGGTTGGCGCCGGATGGTCGGTGTAAACCGTTCGCCGATGCTGCCGACGGGACCGCGTTCGGTGAGGGCTCGGGTGTGTTGGTGTTGGAGCGGTTGTCGGATGCCCAACGCAACGGGCATCAGGTGTTGGCGGTGGTGCGTGGTTCGGCGGTGAATCAGGATGGTGCGTCGAATGGGTTGACTGCGCCGAACGGTCCTTCGCAGCAGCGGGTGATTCGGCGGGCGTTGGCCAATGCGGGAGTGTCCGCGGCTGAGGTTGATGTGGTGGAGGCTCACGGCACCGGCACCACGTTGGGTGATCCGATCGAGGCGCAGGCGTTGCTGGCCACCTACGGGCAGGACCGGCCGGAGGATCGGCCGTTGTGGCTGGGTTCGGTCAAATCCAATATCGGGCACACCCAGGCGGCTGCCGGTGTGGCCGGGGTGATCAAGATGGTGCAGGCGCTGCGTCATGGAGTGTTGCCCAAGACGTTGCATGTGGATGAGCCGTCCACGCATGTGGATTGGACGTCGGGGCATGCGGGGTTGTTGACCGCGGCGCGGGATTGGCCGGTTGTCGATCGGCCGCGTCGTGCTGCGGTGTCGGCGTTCGGGATCAGCGGTACCAATGCCCATGTCATCCTCGAACAGGCACCGGAATCGGTGACCGATCCCGTGACCGGTGTCGGTGGGGACGGACCGGTGGCGTGGGTGGTGTCGGGTCGGACGCCGGAGGCGTTGGCGGGGCAGGTGCGGAATCTGCGGGATTTCGTGGCCGGTGACCCGTTGATGAACGTGCAGGACGTGGCGCGGTCGTTGGTGTCTCAGCGGTCGCGGTTCGACCACCGTGCGGTGGTGGTAGGTGCGGATCGTGACGAGTTGCTTGCGGGGCTGACTGCGCTGTCGGAACAGACTCCGAGGCCTGGCGTGGTGACCGGCGTGGCTGGAGCGCCACGCAGAACTGTGCTGGTATTCCCTGGTCAGGGTGCTCAATGGCTGGGCATGGGAGTAGAGCTACTGGACTGTTCGCCGGTGTTCGCTCGGAAGATGGCCGAGTGTGATGCTGCGTTTTCGCCGCTGGTGGATTGGTCGTTGTTCGACGTGCTCGCGGGCGCGGAAGGAGCGCCGTCGCTGGAGCGCGTCGACGTGGTTCAGCCGGTGCTGTTCGCGATGATGGTCTCGTTGGCCGAGCTGTGGCGCTCGGTCGGTGTCGTTCCGGACGCGGTAGTGGGTCATTCCCAAGGCGAGATTGCTGCGGCGTGTGTGGCCGGGGCCTTGTCCCTCGAGGATGCCGCTCGGGTAGTGGTCCTGCGGTCGGCCGCCTTGATCGCTTTGACTGAGCGGGGCGGGATGGTGACGGTGTCCTTGCCTGTCGACCAGGTCACCACGCTGCTGGCCGGATACGACGAATTGTCAGTGGCTGCGGTGAACGGCCCGCAGGCAACGGTGGTGTCCGGTGTGGCAGTGCAGCTCGAGGATTTCCTGGAAGCCTGCGCACGCGACAACGTTCACGCACGCCGGATCTCGGTGGACTACGGCTCACATTCGCCGCAGGTCGATGTGCTCCGCGAACCGCTGCTGAAGGTGCTGGCCGAACTTGCGCCCAGATCGTCACAGGTGGCGTTCTGGTCCAGCGTGACCGGTGGTGTACTGGACGGCACCGAGTTGGATGCGGACTACTGGTTCCGGAATCTGCGGGAACCAGTGTGTTTCCAACAAGCGGCTCAGGCCCTGATGGAGGACGGGTACAACGTCTTCGTCGAGGTCAGTCCGCATCCTCTGCTCACGGTCGGTATCGAGCAAATTTGTGATCTTCAGGTGGGTGCCGATCCGGTGACCGTGCTGGGTTCACTGCGACGTGACGAAGGGGGCATGGACGCTTTCCTACTGTCGGCGGCGCAGTTGGAGGTGTCGGGTGTTGGGGTGGATTGGGCGGCACTGTTGGGACCTGCTCATGTGGGCGGGGTGTCTTTGCCGACGTACGCGTTTCAGCGGCGCAGGTATTGGTTGGATGGAGTCTCGAGTGGTGGGGATGCGTCGTCGTTGGGGTTATCGGCGGCTGGTCATCCGTTGTTGGGGGCGGTGGTGGTTTCCCCGGACGGGGACGGTGTCGTACTGACCGGCCGAGTCGGCCTGGCGACTCATCCGTGGCTGGCCGATCGTGCCGTAGGTGGGTTTGTGCTGCTACCGGGGACCGCTTTCATGGAGTTGGTGTTGCGTGCGGCAGCGGAAGTGGGGTGTGCACTGCTGCAGGAGCTGACCTTGATGAAGCCTCTTGTGCTGCCCGACGAGGTCGGGATGCAGTTGCAGGTAGTGGTGGACGGTGCCGACGAGCTCGGCTGCCGGTCGGTGTCGGTGTATTCCCGTGCCGAGGCCGCCGACGGCATGTGGGTTCTGCACGCACAGGGTGTGTTGGGTATCGAAGGTGTGCCGGAACTGGATGCGGGGTTGGCAGTGTGGCCGCCCGATGGTGCGGTCGCCGTGCCTGTGGGTGGTCTGTATGACCGGTTGGCTGTTGCCGGTGACGAGTGTGGACCGGCGTTCCAGGGGTTGCGATCGGCATGGCGGTGTGGCGCTGAACTTTTCGTGGAGGTCGAGCTGCCCGAGTCGATGACCGATGTGTCGCGGTTCGGGGTGCATCCGGCCTTGCTGGAGTCGATGCTGCACGGACGGCTCGTCGATGTCGATCCCGATCCCGATCCCGATCCCGATCCCGATCCCGATCCCGGGCGAGTGAAGTTGCCATTCTGCTGGCAGGGGGTGACTTTGCACGCGACCGGAGCATCGCTGCTGCGGGCGCGTATCACTCCGGTACCCGGCGATATCGATGCAGTATCGATCCAGGTCGCCGATGCGGTCGGCCGGATGGTGCTCACGACGCGGTCCTTGACTGTGCAGGAGGTATCTTCCGCAGAGCTGGACGCCGTCTCGGTGCGGAACGTGTTGCACGGAGTGCAGTGGGCGCCCTCAGCGGCGCAGGTCATCTCGCCTGTCGATGCCGAAACCTTTACCGGTGGCGAGGTTTTCGGTAGCTGGGTGCAGAACCAGGATGTGACCGTACCTGCGGTGGTCGTATTCGACCGTGGCGCGGTCGGTGCCGGCGCAGACGAGGATGTTCCGAGCCGTGTCCGCGATGCGACGCATGAGATGTTGAGCGTGCTGCAGGCCTGGCTGGGTGGGTTGCGGTGTGCGGCGAGCACCCTGGTTGTGGTCACTCGTGGTGCGGTCGGCCAGGCTGGGCACGATGTCACCGATTTGGCAGGATCGGCGGTCTGGGGTCTGGTGCGTTCGGCTCAGTCGGAGGCTCCGGGCCGAATCGTCCTGGTCGACACCGACACTGACGAGCTGGCCGCCGAAGGGCTGGCGGCGGTGATCGTTTCGGGCGAGCCCCAGGTTGTGATCCGTGCCGGTGTCGTGCATGTAGCCCGATTGACCCGGCTACCTGTTCCGGCCGCGCCGGGTTCGGGCGCGGGTGGCGTGGCGTCGGCTGGGACGGTGCTCGTCACAGGCGGTACGGGTGGTTTGGGTGCGGTGTTGGCGCGGCATCTGGTGACACACCATGGGGTGCGGTCGCTGGTGTTGGCGAGTCGTCGTGGTGCGGCTGCGCCGGGAGCGTCGCTGTTGGTGTCGGAGTTGGGCGAGCTGGGTGCTCGGGTGCGGATTGTGGCTTGTGATGTCGCGACTCGCGATGGGGTGGCCGAGTTGTTGGCGGCGGTGCCTGAGCAGTTCCCGTTGACGGGTGTGGTGCATGCGGCCGCTGTGCTCGATGACGGTGTGATCGCGTCACTGACACCGGACCGGATGGACGCGGTGCTGGCGGCGAAGGCTGATGCCGCCTGGTATCTGCACGAGGCCACGAGCCGTCTGGATTTGGGGATGTTCGTGCTCTACTCGTCGGCGGCGGGTGTGCTGGGCAATGCAGGGCAGGGCAATTACGCAGCCGCGAATGTGTTCCTGGATGGGTTGGCCGAGCATCGGCGTGCGAGTGGGCTGGCCGCGACTTCGATCGCGTGGGGGTTTTGGGCTTCCAATACCGGGATGACCGGGCATCTCGCTGATACCGACACCGCTCGGTTGGGTCGTGTTGGGCTGTCACCTATCTCGACTGAGCAAGGTCTGGCAATGTTCGACACGGCGATCGCCCAGGACCGTGCCGCGGTGGTTGCCGCACCGCTGGATCATGTGGTGCTGGATGCGCAGGTCAGGGCTGGGACATTGATCCCGCTGCTGCGGGGACTGGTATCGAGTGCACGACGTCGTTCGGCGCTGGAGCTGTCGCGGGACCGTGAGGCGGTTCTGCGAGAGCGGATTTCAGTGCTGGCGGATGCCGAGCGACTGCCGATGCTGCTGGGCGTGGTGCGAGACCAGATGGCGGTTGTGCTCGGCCATGATGGTCGCGACGCGATCGATCCGGCTCGCAACTTCCGAGAGTTGGGTTTTGATTCGCTGGCCGCGGTCGAGGCCCGTAACCGACTCAATACGATCACGGGACTGCGACTGCCCGCGACCCTGATCTTCGACCACCCCACACCGGTCACCCTCGCCCGACACATTCTTCACGAACTGCTCGGATCCCATGGGGAGACCGTGGCAGCGCCGATGCGGCCGTCGGATGCAGCTCGCGAATCTACCGATCTTCCGGCGGCAGAAGCCGCCGCTCCCGAAGAGACTTTGGTCGGTGTCATCCGGCAGGCGATCGCGGACAATAGGTTCACACACGGTGTGGCACTCTTGCGAGCAGCAGCGAAACTCCGTCCGCGGTTCGACCACTTCTCCGGGGGAATGCCGAGCGGTATCGGAATCAGTGGCGGGGATGCCCTGCCACACTTGGTATTCATCAATCCCCCGGAATTCCTCGGCGGATCCAATCAGTACACGCAGCTTGCCGCCCATTTGGGCGGTCACCGCCGTGTCTCGGCTATCCCGCTGTCGGGATACGACCCGGACGAGCCGCTCCCCGCCTCGCTCGATGCCGCTATCGACAGCATTGTCACGACGGTCCTCGATACGGTGGGCCAGGACGAATTCGTGCTGGGCGGCTACTCAGCAGGGGGAAACATCGCCCACGCGGCGACGGCTCGTCTATTGGAGCAGGGAGATACCCGGCTGCAGGGCCTGGTCATCCTTGACGGCTTTATCGGCCGCGAGGCGAATGAGTGCCAACTGAACGGCCGCGGGAACCACATGCTCGAGATGGACGCGACGAGCCCCGACCTCGCCGGCCTGACCAACGCACGATTGACCGCATTCGGTTGGTGGTTCGACCTGGTGATGCAGATCGAGCACAAGCCTCTTGAATGTACGACGCTTTTCGTCAAGTTCACGCGATTGTCGCCTTTGGATCAGAGCCTCAACGAGTGGCCGATAGAAGAGTGGTCAACCGCGCAGACGGTTCACACCGTGGACGCGGATCACGTTGCCCTGTGCGGCGCCGAGGTCCAAGTAACGGCACAGCTCATAGACCAATGGCTCACGCAGCTGACCGCCGGCAGCCGACCTATTCAGTGAGGGAGACGAAATGAGCACTATGACATCGCAACCCGATCACGAGATCGTGGTGATCGGGGCGGGTCCCGGCGGTATCGCGGCGGGTGCGCTGCTCAAACGCGCGGGGATCGAAGAGTTCACCATCCTGGAGCGCGCGGGCGAGGTCGGCGGCAGTTGGCGTGAAAATACCTACCCGGGGATCAGTGTTGACGTACCCGGGTTCATCTACCAGTACTCGTTCGCTCGCAAGGCCGATTGGCCAACGGCATTCCCGACAGGTGCCGAGGTCAAGGCGTATCACCAGGACGTCGCCCGCCGCTACGGTCTCTATCGGCATCTACGGTTCCACACCGAGATCGTCCGCGAAGTCTGGGACGAGACACACCGCCGATGGGCGTTGCACACCGCTGACAACGAGATCATTACGGCCAGGTTCGTGATCAGCGCGGTCGGCGCCTTTCTGCGACCCAAAGTCGAAAGTGGCATAAAGGGTCTCGATGACTTCGCCGGTAGGGTGCAAAGCCCGGCCACCTGGGACCATGCACTCGACATGACGGGTAAGCGCGTGGCTGTGGTCGGTACCGGCGCGAGTTCCGTGCAAATCACGCCCGCGATCGCGCCTGAGGTAGGTCACCTTGATGTCTACCAGCGGACGCCTGCGTGGTGCTTACCCAAACCCAACTACCGGGTCCCGCGCTGGTTCCAAGCCGCCTTGCGGGTGCCAGGCGTGGCAGCGGCCCAGTCCGGGATAATATTGCTGGGGTTGGAACCCATCGCCAGACTGGCTACGTATCTGCCCTTGACAGTGGCGAAACCGTTGATGGCCGCATTCGATGCCTTCACCAAGCGGGTTTACCGAGCGTATCTCCGACGGGTCATCGATGACCCCGCAACGGCCGCCGCACTGACACCCGGGTACGGACCCATGGCGAAGCGACTCACCCTGTCAACCGGGTATCCGGCGGTGTTCAATCGCGACAATGTTCGCCTGGTCACCGACGACATCGAGCGGTTCACCGAGCAGGGCATCCGGACCAGCGATGGCACCGAGCATCAATATGACGTCATCCTGCTGGCAACCGGCTACGAGATGCACACCGAGCCGGAAAGCTACACCGAAGGCACCGTTGTCGGGCGGGACGGATTCGATCTCGGTCAGTTCTTCCACGCCAATGGAGTACAGGCCTACGAGGGTGTGGCCATAGCCGGCCTGCCGAACCGCTGGATGCTGGTCGGACCGTACTCGTTGTCCGATATCGGATGGCACGGGATGGTGGAAACGACTGCATCACACGCTATTCGAGCGATAGCGGAGGCGCGACGCCGGCAGGCGTCGACTGTCGAGGTGAGCGAACAGGCCCACGCCGCTTACCATGCCGAGACCTGCAGGCGCGGTCAGGTCCTTCGGCACTACATCGAGACGCAGGGTGTTCCGACCTACTACCGCAACTCGCACGGTGACACGCCGTATTTCCGGCCCGCCGGAGCCCTCGAAACGCGTTGGCGTGGCAGGCACTACCCGTTCACCGACTATCACTTCGACACGGAGTATCAGCTTCCGGATCGGCGTGTGGACGCACCCGGTCTACCATGATCAGTATCTGAGGCGTGCCGACTAGTCGTCGTTGGGTCCCGCACCGGGATCGTGTCGGAAGTCTGCGGCACGGATTCCGGTGCGGGCCAGTTGGCCTCATCAGTTGGCTCGGGGTACGACCCTCAGCTGATATGGCTCGGGGCGCAGCGTCCCACGTTCCCTCATGACCAGAGGTGTGCCGTCTGTGCTCAATTCGAATGCGGACAGAATGCGGGCGATCAGCAACGTGGCTTCATGGAGTGCGAACTGACGGCCGATGCAGCTCCGCGGCCCGGTGCCCCACGGCTCGAAGAACCGGTCAGGATGGCTGCGCAAACGGTCGGGTTCGAAGCGAGACGGATCGAAGCTGTCGGCGTCGGGACCCCAGACGCCCCTGTCGCGATGTGCGGCCAGGGCGAGGACGAAAACCATTTGCCCGGCAGGGATCAAGTACCCGCCGAGGTTCTGGTCGGTCCGGGCTCTCCGGAAGTATCCCGGTGCCGGCGGCCATAATCGCAGGCACTCGTTGAGAGCCTGTCGGATCAGGCGCATCCCGGTTATTGCTTTGTAGTCGAACCCGCCGCGTGCCGAAACCTCGGCGCGGAGTTGTTCTTGTAGCTCTTGGTCAGCGGCGATGTAGTGCAGTGTCGACTCGAGCAGTGCGGCTGTGGTTTCGTAGCCTCCCGCCATGAAGGTCAGCACTTGCTCGCGCACGTTGTCCGACGGCAACCGTTGGTCGGTTTCCGGGTCGATGGCCGTGAGCATGAGGTTGAGTAGATCCTCATCATCGGTCGGGTGAGCTTGTCGTTCGGCGATGATTCTGTCGGAAAAGTTATGTATCACCTCGACATTGCGGCGCACACCGGGTTCGAGTAGCCGCCGTCGGAGTGGGCCGATGACAGGCAGGGCAAGGCCGGCGTCTGACGCCATTCGCAGCAGGTCCGCGAGAGAATCGATGAACGCCACAGAATCGGCGCTGTCGGGCGCATCATGGAAAAGCCCGAGATCCCTGGTGAATCCGGCCCGGCCGATGACTTCCCCCGCGGCCCGCGTCATGGCCGAGTGCGTGTCGATCACGCCGTCACCGGCGGACCATTCCGCGACGAGATCATCGGCAACCGACTGCATGGCCTGGTGATAGCTGAGCATTGCCTTCTGCGCGAATGCCGGAGTGAGAATGCGGCGCGCCTGGCCCCACAACGGATTGTCGGAATCTACTACGAACAGAGCGTCCGGCATGAACCGTTGGAACTCGAGCACAGGCCCGTACAGTGCACGCTCCCAATGCTGTTCATCCGAACACTGTGCCGCGAGCCGAGCACCTGTCACGTAGACAAAATGCAGGCCGAGGACTCTCCGTTCGAAAAGGGGGCCGAGCGATGCGGACAGGGCCACTTCATTCTGAATGGGACGATAACGATCGATATGGGTGATATCACCCAAGAGGGGCACGCGCCCAGGGGGGTGTGGAAGGTCTCGACGAATCAGGGGAGGTGTCATGTGCTCATCCTTCGGGACTGAATGCATGAAATCAACTGAACATCAACGGTGTTCGCGAAGTTACGAGATACCGAATTCGTCCTCTAGCAGATCAAGTAACGTTTGATCACTCATGGCCATGATGTCTTCTGACTGGGATGCATCCCGAGATTCATTCGCCCGACTGGCGATTCGCGTCAAGTTCAACAACTTCGAGTAGAACTCATTGGTCAATCTATTGTCGGCGATCATATCCATTACCTCTTTCTCCAGGCGCGAAAAAGAGTCGGAGACATCGGTGTCGGTGAGCTGGGTGAGGATGTGCGCGGTCACCGCGTCCGGTGTCGGATAGTCGAAGACCAGGGACGCGGGCAACCGCAAGCCGGTGACGGTGTTCAGCCGGTTGCGTGCCTCGACCGCGGTCAGCGAGTCGAAGCCCAGATCCCGGAAGCTACGGCCGGCATCGATGGCCGCGCCGCTGTCGTGGCCCAGCACGGCGGCGACCTGACCGCAAACAGTTTCCAGCACCAACGCCTTTCGCTCGGCCTCGGTCAGTCCCGCCAAGTGCTGCCGCAGACCCGTCATAACTCCGGTGACGCGACGGACTCCCGGCAGCAAGCCCTCGAGCAATGGAGCCAGAGTGCCCGCGCGCGCACCGGAAGCCAGCGAGGCTGTGTCCACGCGGGCAGCGACCACACCCGCGCGATGTTGCGCCACAGCGGCGTCGAACAACGCCAAACCCTGCTCGTCCGACATCGCCACCACTCCACCCCGACCCAGGCGTGTGGTGTCGGCCTCGCCGAGGTGCCCGGTCATCTCGGTGCCCGCGGCCCACAAACCCCACGCGATCGACACCGCCGTCCGACCCTCGCCACGGCGAGACTCGGCCAACCCGTCGAGGAACGCGTTCGCGGCCGCATAGTTGCCCTGCCCCGGGGTGCCGAACACACCCGCGACCGAGGAATACAACACGAACAACGCCAGATCCAACTCACGGGTCAACTCATGCAGATGCCACGCCGCATCCGCCTTGGCCGCCAACACCGCATCCACCCGATCCGGGCTCAACGACACCACCACTCCGTCGTCGAGCACACCCGCGGTATGGACGACGCCGGTCAACGGCGCGTCCTGGGGTACCGCGGCCAGCAACTCCACGACCTCACCGCGATCGGAGACATCGCACGCCACGATCCGCACCCGGGCACCCAACCCGGTCAACTCCGTGACCAAGTCCGCTGCCCCCGACGCCGCAGGGCCACGGCGACTGGCCAGCACCAACGACCGCACCCCGTAATCGGTCACCAGATGCCGCGCCAGCATCGACCCCAGCCCACCGGTGCCACCGGTGATCAACACCGTGCCCGCCGACACCGCGGACACCACACCCGAATCCACACCACCGGAACCCGCCGGGATGGACAGGGCGATCTTTCCGATGTGACGTGCCTGACTGAAGTATCGGAACGCATCACGCGCACGCCGAATGTCATATGTCTTGACGGGCAGTGGAACGATCAGTTGCTTGTCGAACATCGCCTTGAGATCGGCCAGCATCTCCGCGATCCGATCCGCCCCGGCATGCCACACATCGAACGCACGGTAGTCCACTCCCGGATAGCGGGCGGCGATCTCTCCGCTAACGCGTATGTCGGTTTTGCCCATCTCCAAGAAACGACCACCACGCGGCAACAGCCGCAAAGACGTATCGACGAATTCCCCGGCCAGCGAGTCCAAGACGATGTCCACACCACGACCACCCGTGGCCGTCATGAACTGTTCCCCGAACTGCAGAGACCGGGAATCACCGATGTGCTGCTCATCGAACCCCATGGAAGCCAAGGTGTCCCACTTACCCTGGCTCGCGGTCCCGTATACCTCGATTCCCCAGTATCGGGCCAGCTGGGTAGCCGCCATACCCACCCCGCCGGCAGCCGCGTGCACCAGCAAGGTCTCTCCCGGCTGGGCCCGAGCCAAATCCCGGAGCCCGTAATAGGCGGTGAGGAAGACAATCGGAACCGTGGCCGCGTCGACGAACGACCACCCCTCGGGCATGTGGACGATCAATCGCTGATCCGTCACCACCAAAGGGCCCAGACCATCCGTGATCAGCCCCATCACCCGGTCTCCGAGGGCAAAGCCCTCCACCTCCGAGCCGACCTCGACGACCACCCCGGCAACTTCCATGCCCATCAGGGTGTTCTGTGCGGCCACCGTACCCAGGCAGATGAGAACGTCTCTGAAGTTCAGACCACCGGCCCGCACCGCGACACGGACCTGACCCTGCCCCAATGGTTGATCCGCAGCACCGCACGGGTTCAGCCGGAGCCCGTCGACAGTGTCGTCACAGGCCTCCAGTCGCCACGACACCGACTTGGGCACAACCAGACCCAGCGAATCGGTCAGCCGGGTCAGTCGGGCCAAGTGCAGCACCTCGCCGCGGACCATCACCTGGGGTTCACCACAGGCCATCACCTCGGCCAGAGTCGCCCCCGGTATGTCGACGGGGTGATCGGTGTCGACCAGCACGACCCTGCCCGGGTCCTCCGACTGCGCCGAACGCACCAAACCCCAGACCGCGGCACCGGCCAGATCAACGATCTGCTCACCCTCGCGTGCGACAGCCCCGCAGGTCGACACCACCAGCATGCTCCCGGCGAACCGCGACTCACCCAGCCAGGCCTGCAACCCGACCAGAACCTCACCGGTCGCCCGATGCACCCGCCGCGGCACATCCTCAGCGGTGCCGCCGATCTCGCGCCGGTCCAGCACCACCACCGGCGGCACCGCCGCAGTATCGTCGCGCGTCCATGCCAAGAATTCCTCGACCGTGGTGAACACCCGAGACTCCGGCACCGAGCCCGAACTCAGGATCGGAGTCGGCGCCGGTGTCCACTGCACCGCGCACAACCGCTCACGCGTGCTCGCGGCGCCCAATTGTCCCGGCGACATCGGCCTCAAGGTCAACGACCCAGCCGTCAACACCGGCTGCCCGGTGATGTCGGCAACCTCGATCGCCACCGCGCCGGTACCGGAATCGGTCGGCCGGATCCGGGCCCGCACCACCGACGCGCCGACCGCGTGCAGCGATACCTCCGACCACGCGAACGGCAACATCACCTCGCCACCGGCATCGGTAGCCATCACCGTGGCATGCAGCACCGAATCCAACAGCGCCGGATGCAGCCCGAACCCCGACGCATCACTCACCGAATCCGGCAATGAAGCCTCGACGAACAACTCCTCACCACGACGCCACAGCGACCGCAATCCCTGGAAAGTCGGACCGTAGTCATATCCGAGATCGGCCAACACCGAATACAGATCGTCCACCGCCACTGCCGCCGCGCCGCGGGGCGGCCACACCGCCAAGCCCTCCGACACCGCGCCGGCGGCAACCGAATTCGCGAAATCGACACCCTGTCCCGCGAGCAATCCCTCGGCATGAGTGACCCACCCCGCCTGCGGTTCCCCGGCAGCACAGGAATACACCGTCACCCGCCGAACACCCTGCTCCTGCCCATCGTGCCCATCAACCACGACCTGCAGCTGCACCCCGGTCTCGGCGGTCAACACCAACGGGGTCGTCACTGTCAGGTCCCGCAACACCGGGCAGCCGACTTCCTCCCCGGCCCGCATCGCCAACTCCACGAACCCGGTACCGGGGAACAACACCACCCCACCGACCGCGTGGTCGACCAGCCACGGCTGCGACGCCAACGACAACCGACCAGTCAACACCACCGCACCCGTGTCCGCGGACGCCATCACCGCTCCCAATAGCGGATGCCCGGCCCCGGTCAACCCCAGCGACACCGCGTCACCGGTCCCGGTCGAGGTCAACCAATAGCGGTGACGCTGAAACGCGTAAGTGGGCAACTCGATTCGACGACCACGGCCCTGACGCACCGCATCCCACACCACATCCACACCCGACACATCCAACCGGGCCATCGAACGCGTGAACGCGATCGCGCAGTCCTCGCCGCGCACCAGCGAACCCACGATCACCGGGTCATCGCTGTTCGGGGGAATGCTGCTGCCGGGATCGGCTGCCTCACAGATCTGTTCGATATCGACGGTCAGCAGCGGGTGTGGGCTCGCCTCGACGAACACGCCGTATCCGTCGCGGCGCAATGCGCGCACGGTCTGCTCGAAACGCACCGTTTCCCGCAGATTGCGAAACCAGTACCCGGCATCCAATTCGGTCGGGTCCAGGATCGTGCCGGTGACGGTGGAATAGAACACCACCCCCGACGAACCCCTCGGACCGGTGGAATCTTCTGAACGCGGCTGGATTTCGGTGAGTGCGTCGAGCAGGTGATCGCGGAGTTGTTCGACCTGGGGAGAATGCGAGGCGTAATCCACCGCGATCCGACGGGCGCGAACATCGAGTCGCTCACACTCGGTCAGGAACAACTCCATCTGCCCGATGTCACCGGACACCACTGTCGATCCCGGGCCGTTGACCACAGCCACCGCCAACCCGTCGAACCTCTCGAGCAGTCGCTCCGCCTGCTCGACCGAGAGCCCGATCGACACCATCGCGCCCTGACCGGCCAACGCCGTCAACGCCGCCGAGCGCAGGATCACGATCCGGGCGGCATCCTCGAGCGACAACACACCGGCCACATGGGCTGCGGCGATCTCTCCTTGGGAATGACCCACCACGGCATCGGGTTCCACACCGACCGAACGCCACAGCTGCGCAAGCGACACCATCACCGCGAACAACACCGGCTGCACAACCTCGACACGCTCCATCGAGGGCGCACCTTCGCCGCCGTCGAGCACCTCGAGCAGCGACCAGTCCACCAACGTGGAGAACACCCGATCACACTCGGTCATGGCCTGCACGAACACCGGCGAGGAAACCAGCAACTCCCGCCCCATCCCCAGCCACTGTGCACCCTGACCCGGGAACACCAACACCGTCTTACCGTGTCTACCGACAACCCCCGACACCACCGCACCAGCATCGGCGGCGCCGGCGGGTAGCCCCCGTGCCACCGCGTCGAGCCCGCCCAGCAACTGCGCCCGATCCCCGGCGACGATCACCGCACGATGATCGAATCGCGACCGTCCGGACAACGTCGCGGCCACATCCATCGCATCCACATCCGGACGCTGCCCCAGATAGGTCGACAACCGAGCCGCCTGCTCCGCCAACCCATCCCGGGTCCGCGCCGACACCACCCACGCCACCGGCGCCGACCCATCGATCGGTGTCCGTCGTTGCGGTGCCGGCTCGCTCACCGGTGCCTGTTCGAGGATCACGTGGGCATTGGTGCCGCTGATACCGAACGCCGATACCGCGGCCCGTCGCGGACGATCGGCCTCCGGCCAGTCCCGTGCCCGACTCAGCAGCTCAGCGTGTCCCGCAGTCCAATCCACATGCGAGGACGGTGCGTCCACGTGCAGAGTCTTGGGCAGCACCCCGTGGCGCAGGGCCTGCACCATCTTGATCACCCCGGCCACACCGGCAGCCGCCTGGGTGTGCCCGATATTGGACTTCACCGAACCCAACCACACCGGTTCCGAATCGCGATCACGCTGACCATAAGTCGCCAGCAACGCCTGCGCCTCGATCGGATCACCCAACGTGGTGCCGGTGCCGTGCGCCTCCACCACATCGATCTCGGCCGCAGACACTCCGGCATTGGCCAACGCACGCCGAATCACCCGCTGCTGCGAAGGCCCGTTCGGCGCGGTCAAACCGTTGGACGCACCATCCTGATTGACCGCGCTACCCCGCACCACCGCCAACACCTGATGCCCGTTGCGTTGCGCATCGGACAACCGCTCCAGCACCAGCACACCCGAGCCCTCACCCCACGCCGTCCCGTCAGCCGCCTCCGCGAACGGCTTACACCGCCCATCCGGCGCCAACCCCCGCTGCCGCGAAAACTCGACGAACATTCCCGCCGTTGCCATCACCGTCACACCACCCGCCAGCGCCAGCGAGCACTCTCCCGACCGCAACGCCGCCGCCGCCTGATGCAAGGCCACCAAACCCGCCGAACACGCCGTATCCACCGATACTGCCGGGCCTTCCAACCCCAACACGTACGACACCCGACCCGACACCACACTCGCTGTCACACCGGTGAACCCGCCATCCCCGACCCCGTCACCATCACCGGCGCCGGCACCGTAGGACTGGTCGATCACACCGACGTACACGCCGGTATCGCTGCCCCGCAGCGTCGCAGGCCGGATACCGGCGTGTTCGATTGCCTCCCATACAGTTTCCAGCAGGATCCGCTGCTGGGGGTCCATCCCGATCGCCTCACGCGGACTGATCCCGAAGAACCCGGCGTCGAACTCGGCCGCGTCATAAAGGAATCCGCCCGCATTCGCGTACGACTTGCCCGCCACACCCGGCGCCGGATCGAACACCCCGCCCCATCCGCGGTCGGTCGGGAACTCCGAGATCACATCACGCCCGTCAACCACTAACTGCCACAACTCTTCCGCGGAAGTCACCCCACCCGGAAACCGACACCCCACGCCCACGATCGCCACCGGCTCCGACGACGACACCACCGACACCGATTCCCATGCCGTAGCGACATCGGTGTCGGTGAGCTGGGTGAGGATGTGCGCGGTCACCGCGTCCGGTGTCGGATAGTCGAAGACCAGGGACGCGGGCAACCCCAAGCCGGTGACGGTGTTCAGCCGGTTGCGTGCCTCGACCGCGGTGAGCGAGTCGAAGCCCAGATCCCGGAAATTGCGGCCGGCGTCGATGGCCGCGCCGCTGTCGTGGCCCAGCACGGCGGCGACTTGACCGCGAACAGTGTCTAGCACCAACGTTTTTCGTTCGGCGTCGGTCAGTCCCGCCAACCGCTGCCGCAGACCTCCCACAACTCCCCCGACGCCACGGACCTGCGGATGGGCGACCTCTGACAACCCCGACGACTCCGCATCGCCGACCCCCGACGAACTCAACCAATACCGGCGACGCTGGAACGCGTAACCCGGCAACTCCACACGCCGCCCACGACCCCCCGACACCGCGTCCCACACCACGCCCACACCCGCCACATCCAAGTGAGCCATCGAGCGGGTGAACGCGAGAACAGTGTCCTGGTCGCGTTGCAACGAACCCACGATCACCGGGTCCCGGCCATCGTCGGAAGACGAAGCCTCACAGATCTGTTCGATGTCGACACCCAGCAACGGGTGCGGGCTCGCCTCGACGAACACGGTGTACCCGTCCCCACGCAACGCCTGCACCGCCTGCTCGAAACACACCGTGTCCCGCAGATTCCGGTACCAATAGTCCGCATCCAACCCGGCCGGATCAAGAACCGTGCCGGTGACAGTCGAGTAGAACGCCGCCCGCGACGATCCGGTCTCGAGTGGTGGTGTCCGGTCTGTGGTCAGTGTCTGCATCAGGTGATCACGGACCTGGTCGATCTGGGGCGAATGCGAGGCGTAGTCCACCGCCACCCGCCGGGCACGAATACCACGACGCTCACACTCACCCAACAGCGACTCCAACGGCCCGCTCGCACCGGAAACCACCGTCGACCCAGGGCCATTGACCACCGCCACCGTCAACCCATCGAACCCCTCGAGCAGCTCCTCGACCCGCTCCCGCGACGCGAACACCGACGCCATCGCGCCCTGACCCGCCAACACCGCCAACGCCGCCGACCGCCGGATCACGATCCGGGCGGCATCCTCGAGCAACAAGCCGCCCGCGACATGAGCCGCGGCGATCTCTCCCTGCGAATGACCCACCACCGCATCGGGTATGACGCCGACCGAACGCCACAACTCCGCCAGCGACACCATCACCGCGAACAGCACCGGCTGCACGATCTCCACGTGTTCGAGCCACCCCGCATCGTCGGTGGCAAGCACATCCAGCAACGACCACTCCACCAAAGGAGCGAACGCCCGATCGCACTCGGCCATCTTCTGCGCGAACACCGGAAACTGAGCCGACAATCCCCGCCCCATCCCCAACCACTGCGCACCCTGACCCGGAAACACCAACACCGTCTTGCCATGTGCCCGTGCGGTCCCCGACACCACACCATCACCAGCCAACCCTTGGGCCACCGCCGCCAAGCCCCCCAACAACGCCGCTCGGTCGCCGCCCACGACCACCGCACGCTGCTCGAACCGCGACCGACCCGCCAAGGTCGCCGCCACATCCACCGGGTCCACATCAGGACGCTCGAGCAGATAACGCGACAACCGATCCGCCTGCCCCGCCAACGCCTCCTGCGTCCGACCCGACACCACCCACAGCACCGACCCGTCCCCACCGGTCACCGGGTCGGTCACCGGTTCGGCCACCGACTCCGGTGCCTGCTCGAGAATGACGTGGGCATTGGTACCACTGACACCGAACCCCGACACCGCAGCACGACGCGGCCGATCGACCATCGGCCAGTCGCGTTGCTCGGTGAGCAGTTCCACCCGCCCGGCATTCCAATCCACATTTGTGGACGGCGTATCCACGTGCAGCGTCTTGGGCAGAATTCCTCGACGGAGCGCGTGCACCATCTTGATCACCCCGGCCATACCGGCAGCCGCCTGGGTGTGCCCGATATTGGATTTGACCGAACCCAGCCACAACGGCCGATCCTCCGGCCGGTCCTGCCCGTAGGTGGCCAGCAACGCCTGCGCCTCGATCGGATCACCCAACGTGGTGCCGGTGCCGTGAGCCTCCACCACATCAACCTCAGCCGCGGACACCCCGGCATTGGCCAACGCCCGCCGAATCACCCGCTGCTGGGAGCGCCCGTTCGGCGCGGTCAACCCATTGGACGCACCATCCTGATTGACCGCGCTACCCCGCACCACCGCCAGGACCCGATGCCCGTTGCGTTGGGCATCCGACAAACGCTCCAGCACAAGCACACCCGAGCCCTCACCCCACGCCGTTCCGTCGGCGGCTTCGGCGAACGGCTTACACCGACCATCGACAGCGAGCCCCCGCTGCCGGGAAAACTCGACGAACGTCGCGGGTGTGGACATCACCGTCACACCACCGGCCAGCGCCAGCGCACACTCCCCCGACCGCAACGCCTGGACTGCCAGATGCAGCGCCACCAGCGATGACGAGGCCGAAGTGTCCACCGATACCGCGGGCCCTTCCAACCCCAGCACATACGACACCCGACCCGACACCACACTGGATGAACCGCCGGTCAATCGATAGCCCTCGACGTCGACGGGAACCTGCCCGCCGGCGCCGGCGCCGTAGTCGTTGTGCATCACCCCGCAGAACACTCCGGTGTCGCTTCCGCGTAGTGCCGATGGGTCGATGCCCGCTGATTCCAGCGCCTCCCATGCGGTTTCCAGCAGTACTCGCTGCTGAGGGTCCATCGCCAACGCCTCGCGCGGACTGATCCCGAAGAACTCGGCGTCGAACTCGGATGATTGATGGAGGAATCCGCCCACGCGCACATAGGACTTGCCTGGCACACCCGGCTCTGGGTCGTACAGGTGTTCCAGGTCCCAGCCGCGGTCTGTCGGAAAATCTGTCAAACCATCACGACCGTCGATTACCAACTGCCACAGGTCTTCGGACGACTCCACACCGCCTGGAAACCGGCAGCCGGTACCCACTATCGCAATCGGCTGGCTCATGACCTGTCCATCGATCGGTTGCGTCCGCTCAGGCTCATCGTTGAGAAGCTCAGCGCGCCCTGGATACAGCCGAGTCATACCAATCCCCTATTGAGTCGAGTGAAGTTGGTTTGCGATGTGTGGTCGTACGGATCCAGGCCCTAATTCCTAGGTGTTTGCCGAGGCGTAGGCCGATGAACTCAGATTCGGCTGACGAGCCGGCCACATTTCGTACTGAGCGGTCGCCACCAAAAGGTCGACACTGCATTCACAACGACGGGCGTAGGCATCACGTCTCCGAAACGCCGCGATCGCCGACATATGACTCCCCATACCTGATTTCCCACCCCTCAGATCTGGCCGAACTGGCGAGCTGAAACCCGAAAGTCAGAACGGGTGTACTCGCGCAGGGACGGTCGATCCCCCGAAGTCGTCTCGCCCGTGCCCGGCAGGATCGTTGGGCCGGTAAGAGACCACTTCATCAAAATAGAACACGTTCCTGTCCGATGCAAGCATTCGGACCGAAGTGCCTGGCGGACACCAGACTTCGTGAACTCGGCGATCACTCGCCTCCTGAAAAAGGTCGGGTGGCGCCATCCCCAGCCCGGAAGCCCCCTCCCCGAACTGTCGCTCAAAAAGCGACTGCACATAACCCGACGACGGTGCGCACAGACTGCTAGCATCCGGCGAGTGGCCCCGCATATCGGCTGGGGTCCATCGCCTGAGGGGGGCAAAACCATGACAGTTATGGAATTTCGTGACTCCGAAAGCTCGACCCGACGCAATTTGCGATGGGTTCGCGAATGGGGGTGGTTTGCATCCTTGGCCTTCGTGCCCGCGATTCCTGATCGATTCAGCCGGGTATACGACGATATTTTCACTGCATCAAACTGGCTTGGCGAGGAATCGCTATTCTTCAACCTGGGCTACTGGAAAGACAATCCCCAAACTTTCGATCAAGCGGGCGCGGCATTGGCTCGGTTGGTAGCGACCGAAGCGGGCCTTGGGTCCGATGATGTGGTGGTTGACGTCGGCTGCGGATTCGGCGATCAAGATTTTCTCTGGGCGGATGAATTCGGCCCGAAACGAATTACAGGCGTAAATATTTCCGTGAAACAGGTCGAGATCGCGACCAAACGGGCCGCCGAACTAGGGCTCAGCGATATCGTCGAGTATATGCACGGGTCCGCAAGTGATCTGCCTCAGTCCGACGCTTCCGCAACGAAAGTGACCGCGCTCGAATCAGCGCTTCACTTTCCGTCGCGTTCACGATTCTTCGATGAAGCATTCCGAGTTTTGGCACCTGGCGGCCGGCTGGTGACCGCCGACGTCGTGCCGCTCGCAAATGAGCATGTTTCGAGCAGGTCCAGCCGGTTCCGTCCCCTGGAAAAAATAGTGCACGGCATATTCACGACTGGCCGCCAGAATCACACCAATGCGGAGGAATACGGCCAAGCGCTCGTAGCAGCCGGCTTCAAAGATGTGAGCGTCTACTCCATCCGTGATCACGTCTACCCGCAATATGCGGAATATGTCAGCCGTAAGCTCAGGCAGCCGGAGATGAGGCGAATTAATCCGTTGATTCGGAGCTTTTACGGCCAAAGAGGAGCCGCGCTTTGGGCCCCTTGGCTTGACTATATCGTCGCTGTTGCGGACAAGCCGTCTGTGGGAGATGGCCTTTAGCCTCAATGCTTCCCCACTGATCCCGCGCCGGCATAGGCGGCGCGGGATCAGTGGTTTTCTGGTTCTGGTCCTTGGGCACAGGCCGGACGTGCCAATGACGCGATCGCCCGCTGCACATCGGCCAGCGACACGGCCGCGGTCGAATCAAGCTCGGCCACCGGACATGTCGATTGCGACGTGCGTGATGGCGGCCTTCCATCGCTCGTCGCGCTGACCGAATCAGTCGGTGACCGGCCCCGAGGTGCGACCGTTGAACTGCGCCCCCAGGCCCTGATTCCCCGTGATGTCGACCAGTCCGATGTCCCAGCGGTCAACCCAGTCCGCTTCCCCGTCTCGGCGTAGGTCTCCCTCGCCTTCGCTCGCATCGTCACCCGAGCACGCGGCGGGATCTCGGGCACCGATTCGGGCGGTCCGGTCCGGTCTTGGTGTCGCGTGGAGCCGTGGTCACCCAGCCCTTCGACCGCGTGGACACTGCCGTGCTCGCGCCTTTGTTGTCGCTGGATGTGTAGGAACACCCAGTTCACAAGGGCGCGAGCCCTCGATCAATGACCGACACGATCCTGATCGGTCACACCAGACCCCCCCACCAAGTCGGAAGATCCTTTATACCGGGGTTAGCCGACCGGTGAGCCAGCGGTCGCCGTCCTTGTGCATCTCCATCCGCACCCGGCTGCCGGTGGTGGCCGCGTCGGGGGCGTCGGCGCTGGTGGTGATCTGGTTCAGGAACAGCAGCACGACGGCATCGTCGGGGTCGGCCGAGACGACGGAGCCACCCTGCACCGTGACCTGCACGGTGAGCTTCTTCTCCTTCGCACCGGGCGCGATCACCTCCCCCACCAGCGTGTTGTAGTCCTCCTTGAACGACCCGGTGAGGCCGTCCGCGGCCTCGGCGAGCTGGGCGTCCACGGTGTTGTAGTTGTAGGACAGCATCGCGACGGCCTGCTCGCCCGCCGCCGCCACCGCGTCGGTCCGCGCCTGCTCGGTCTTGTTGTCCTGGAGGTGCTGGTAGAACAGCACCCCGACACCCACGGCCAGGGCGATCACCAGCGCCGCGGCGACAGCCGCCAGCACGGTGCGCCGCATACTGCGTCGCGTGACCTCCGCGGTACCCGGCTCGGCCGGTGCGTCGGTGACCGTCTCCGTCGACTTGTCCTCGGCGGCCTGTTCGGTCGACTTGTCCTCGGTGACCTGCTCGGTCGACTTGTCCTCGCTCATGGCACAAACTCCACCTTCGACGCCGTCATGGTCCCGCCGTCGTCCGTCACCGTCACGCGCATCCGGAAGTCGCGCGGTCCCGACTGGGACTGATCCGGCGTCGTCACGTTGGCCCGCGCGGCGACCAGCACCTGCGCTTTGTTACCGTCCTCGCGCTCGAGTCCGGCCTCGATGATCTGGCCTTCGGTGGTGACCGAGGCCTCCTTCACGACGCTGACGAAGGGGTCCTGGCGGCCGTCGAACTCGGCCTTGAAGTCGCCGCTCGCGCCCGCGAGGATGCGGTCGACGTCCTCCTTGGCGGTTTCCGGCTTGATCGTGGTCAGGTTCAGCACGGTCTGCCGGGCGGTCTGCACGTAGGCGTTCCGCTTGGCGTCGCGATCGTTGGCAGCGTTCCTGTCGAACAGCAGCACGACCCCGGCCGCGATCAGCGCAAGCACCAGCACGCCCGCCACGACCATGGGGACCGTCGGACGGCGACGGGGGGCCTTCGCGGCCGGCTCGGCGTCCTCCGGCTCGGCATCCGCTGCCGACTCGGCATCCGCAGCCGGCTCGGGCTCGGCCGCCTTGGGCGTGCCCTTCTCCGCATCGGTCTGCGGCGCGCTCTGCTCGGAGGCGACCTCAGCCGTCTCCGTCGTCGCCGCGACTGTCGTCACGACCGTCGCTTCGGCCCGGTCTTCCACCGGGGGCCCCGCGCTACGGCTCGCGCGCCTGCGGGGAGCCGGCTTGTTCGCGTTGGTCAGCTCTGCTGACCGGTCATCATCGTCTGCCACGTCGACTCCTTTCCGGACGAGCCCCCCGACGCCAATGCCGGTTGGGTGTACAGCCGGCCATCGGGACCGGTGTACTTGCCCGTCTTCGGGTCATACGGCCGCGCCGTCACCGGCGCCTCCACCGACTCGTGATAGGAGCTGGGAACTGTCGTGTACGAGGGTACATTCGCCGGCATGATCGGCCCGTTGGGCGGGTTGTTGCCCAGCGGGACGTAGCCGGTGCGGCATTCCTCCGGGGTCGGCGCCCGCCTGCCGGGGAACTCCATGCAGGGGCTGTTCCTGGCACCGCGCACAGTGCTGGGATCGTCCTGCGCCACCCGGCAGAACAGGCCGGGCGGGGTGTCCGGCGTGGACACCTCGTTACCCGGACGCCACTGGTCGGGCGGGAGGAAGCCGGTGGTGCACGGCGGCGGGTCGTTGACCTCGATGGCGAAGTTCACCAGCGCACCCTCGTCCCGGGGACCCGAGAGCGCCATCGTCGTCAGCGCTGCCGTGATAGGCGGGTACAGCACCAGGACCTGCTCGATGCTCTTGTTGTAGATCACCCCGACCTCGCCGACGCTGACCAGGTTGGCCAGCAGCAGCGGCAGTGTCGGCTTCAGATCCTGGAACAACGCGTTGGCCTCCGCGGCGGCGCCCGGGCCCTTCTCCATCACGGCCCGCAGGTCCGGGTCACTCGCGCGAAGCTGATCGGAGAACGTCACCAGGTTCTTGGTCCAGGACCGGATCGCGTCGCTGCTGACCACCTGGGTGTCCAACAGCGGGCCGATCTGATCGATCAGCTGCACGGTCGCGTCGGAGTTCGCGTTGGCCTCCTGGACGAACAGTCGCGCCGAGTCGATGAGCTGCTGCAGCTCGGGGCCGGTGCCGTTGAACGCCTTGAAGGCCTCGTCGACCACCAGCTTCAGCTGGGTGTTCGAGACGCTCTTGACCAGGGTGTTGGCCTGATCGAGCAGCGCACCGACCTCCTGCGGCACCGAGGACCGGTCCTCGGGGATGACGTCTCCGTCCGACAGGTACGGCTCGGAATCCTCGCGCGGGATCAGGTCCACGTATTGCTCGCCGACCGCGGAGACGCTCTTGACCTCGGCGTCCACGTCGGCTGGAATGTCGTACTTGCTGCTGATGGACAGCTTCGCGTCCACGCCGGACTCGGTGAGCACCACCTCGTCGACGGTGCCCACATTGGTCCCGCGATAGGCCACGTTGGCGTGCGGGTACAGGCCTCCGGTCGACTTCAGCTCGACAGTGACGTCGTACCGACCGATCCCGAACAGCGCCGGGAGTTGGACGTACTGCGTCGCCATCACCGTCAACCCGATCACCGTGAGGATCGAGAAGATGGCCAGCTGAACACGGACGAACTTCGACAGCATCATGGCTTGGGCGCTCCTAGTTGCGGAAGGCCGGGGATCTGGGGGAGCTGGATCTGCGGTAGGCCGGGGATCGACGGGGCGGGTGCGGGCGCCGCCGCCGGCTTGGCCGGGGGCTTCGGGGAAGGGCTCTGCAGGGGGTTCGTCGACTGCCCTGCCACTCCCGCGGTCTTGCCGAGCGCGCCCTCGACGCCGCCCAGCGTTCCACCCAGACCGGTACCGGTCAGGAAGTTCTTGTCCAGCCTGTTGTTTGTCAGATCGACCGTCATCATCAGGTTCGCGTAGTCGCCTCGGATCACCTGGTCCAGGTTCTTGAGCGGGAACGGGTAGGTGAGCATGATCGACAGCGACTCGGTGAGCGCGCTGCCCGTACTGGCGAGCTGCGTGAGCAGCGGCACCAGCGCGTGCAGGTTCGCCTTCAGGTCGTCGCCGCTCTCGTTGATCACCCGCGTGGCCGTGCTGCTGAGGTTGCCGAGCGCGATCAACGCGTCGGTCAGGTTCTGCCGCTGGCCGACGAGGACCTCGAGCGCGGGTGGGATGCCGTCCAGGGCGGCGGTCAACGTCGCCGTCTGTTGGTTGACGGTGGTGGACAGCCGGTCCAGGCCCTCCATCGCCGTGACGATCTCGCCGCGCTGACGGTCCAGGCTGCCTACCAGCTGGTCGAGCTGCGGCAGCAGATCGCGGATCGAGTCCTCACGGCCGACGAGGCCCGCATTGAGTTCCCTTGTGATGTCGTTGATCTGGGCCAGGCCGCCGCCGTTGAGCACGACGGAGAGCGAGGACAGCGTCTGCTCGGTGGTCGGGTAGGCGCCCGCGCGTGCCATCGGGATGACGTCGCCGTCGGAGAGGGTGCCCTCAGGGGCGACCCCGACCGGCGGCGCCAGCTCCAGGTGCTGCGAGCCGAGCAGGCTGGTCTGACCGATCTTGGCGGTCGCGTTCGCAGGCAGCACGACGTCCTCGTTCAGCGAGACGGTGACCACCGCATGCCAGTTCTGCACCTCGATGCCGTCGACCGTGCCGACGGTGACGTCGTTCACCCGGACCGGCGAGTTCTCCGACAGGGTGGTCACGTTCGGCATCTCGATCTTCACCGAGTAGGCGCCGTCCCCGGTTCCCTCGGTGCCGGGCATGGGCACCGAGTTGAGGCCCGTCCATTCGCATCCGGTGAGGGCGAGCGTCAACCCGAACGCGATCGATCCGATCGCGACCCGGCGGTGGGTGCTGTTGCGCGTCATCGTCCACCTCCCGGCTTGATCAAGGACTCGAGATCCTTGGGCACCTTGATCGTCGGCAGGCCGTCGAGCGGCCCCGCGACGGGCTTGAGCGTCGACTTGGCGGCCCGCGCCGGGATCTGGTTCTCCAGGCTCGGGGGGCTGAAGGTCAGCTGGTCCGGGTGCGCCGCTACGCCGGTCGCCGGGTTGGTCAGGATCCCCGGGTAGTTCATCTTGACCGAGTTCAGCACCGGCCCCAGGTACTGCGCGCACAGATCTGCGCTCTTGTCGGAGTCGTTCGTGTCGAGGCCCTCGATCATCCCGCAGATCATGTTGATGGGGTTGTTCGCGTTGCTCGCCGCGATCACGCCGGTCACCGAACCCAACGCGGGCTGGTAGATGTTGTTGAAGTTCGCCAGCGCGTTCGGCGCGATGTGCAGCACCCGCTCGATCTCCGGCCGCTTCTGCGCCAGCACCTGGGTGGCATCGGCGAGCCGTTCCACAGATTCCGTGAGGACTGCGCGGTTGTCGCTGACGAACCGCTGCACGTCGCCCATCGCCACATTGAGATCGCTCAGCGCCACCCCGAGCTCGTCGGTGTTGTCGGCCAGCACCGAGGACACCGATGCGAGATGGCCGCTGAACTGCACGATCTGCTGGTTGCTCGCGGACAGTGCGGACACGAAGGCCTGCAGGTTCCGGATGGTGGAGAACAAGTCGGTGCGGCCCTGCGAGAGGGTGTGCATGGTGTCCGAGAGCTCGCGCAGGGTCTTGTTGATGCTGTCGCCGTTGCCCTCGAGGTTGTCGGCCGCGGTGTCGATGAACCGGCCGAGCGAACCCTGGTCGGCGCCGCCTTCCGGGCCGAGCGCGGTGGAGAGCTTGGCGAGCTCCGCCTTGATCTCGTCCCACTCCACCGGAACGGCCGTGCGTTCCACCGGGATCTCGGCATCGTCGCCCATCGTCGCGCCACCGGTGTACACAGGCGTCAGCTGGATGAAGCGCGCCGCCACCAGGCTGGGCGCCACGATGATCGCCTTGGCGTCCTCGGGGATGTCCACGCCCGAATCGACGTCCATCTCCACCCTGGCGTTCTCGCCCTCGGGGTCGATGCTGGCGATCTTGCCCACCGTCACGCCGAGGACCCGCACGTCGTCGCCTGGGTAGATGCCGGTGGTCGTCGGGAAGTATGCGGTGATCCGGTTCTTCCCGAGCCCCGGGAACAGGAACAGGGTGCCTGCCACCAGCGCGGCGATCACCACAGCGGCGGAAACACCGCGCAGGATCCACTTCTTGCGGTTCGTCATCGGGGCGCTCACCGGTTCGGGTCCACGGGCGTGACGGTCAGCGGCGGGAACTGCTGCAGATCCTTGGGCACGTGCTCGGGCCAGACCAGCGAGTCGGAAAGGGTCTGGGTCATCGCGCCGATTTGGAAGTTCGCCACGTACGCCATGAAGAACGGCCCGCTGCCGACGGATTCGCCGAGCGCGGTCGCGTACGGAGCAAGTCCGTCCAGCGCCTTCCCGATGTTGTCCTTGTTCTTTTGCAGCACCGCAACCACCGAATTCAGTTTCTCCAGAGTCGGTTTCATCTGTTCCTGGTTGTCCTGCACCAGCCCGGTCAGCTGCTTGGAGACCGCCGAGGTGTTCACGATCAGCTCGCTGATCGCATTGCGCCGGCGGTCGAGCTCGGCGAGCAGTTGGTTGCCGTCCACCAGCAGGGCGTTGATCTGATCGCTCCTGGTCGCCAGGATCCCCGTCACGCCTTCCGCCCGATGGAGCAGCTCGCGCAGGCTCTCATCGCGCGAATTGATGCTCGCCGAGAGCCGGGTGACCCCGTCCAGCGCGGTCCGCAGCTCGGGTGGGGTGTCCTGGAGCGTGTCGGACATCGCGTTCAGCGAGTTGTTGAGCTGATCGGTATCGAGATCGGAGACGGTGTTCGACAGGTCGCCGAGCGCGTCGTTGAGCGAGTACGGGGAGTTGGTGCGCTCCAACGGAATCGTCTCGGACTTGCGCAGCGTCCCGCCTCCCGCGGGGGTCACCTTCAGCGACTTGCGGCCGAGGATGGTGTTGGTCTTGACCGCGGCGCTCGTCTCGTCGCCGAGCGCGATCCCGTCCTGAACAGTGAAGGTGACCAGCACCTGCGGGCCGTCCAGGTCGACCTTGTCGACGGTGCCTACATTGACGCCCGAGACGGTGACCTTGTCTCCCGTCATCAGTCCGCCCGCGTCGGCGAAATGCGCGGTGTACTGGCCGCCACCGGAGATGAAGGGCAGCTGGTCGTACTGCATGCCTGCAATCACCAGGGAGCCGGCGACGACCAGGCCGATGATCCCGATCTGAACGGGGTCCCTTTCGCGTGGCTTTGTCACTTGACCGCACACCTCCCTGTCGTCTGCGTCGGGGTCGTGGGGAGGCCAACCCGAAGATCCTTGCCATCCGGGCCAGAGAACTTGAACTGCACGCTGCAGGTGTAGAACTGGAAGAACCCGCCGTACGCGCCCACCCGGATCAGCTTCTTGTACGCCTCGGGCAGCTCCCCGAGCACCCAGTCGAGGTCGTCTTTGCCCAGATCGAGCTGGGTGACGACGCGACCGCCCTCGGCAATGGTGGACTGCAGGTCCGGGCGTGCACCCTGCAACAGCTCGGCGAGATCGCCGGTGGCGGTGGCGATCTGCGGAATCGCGTTACCGATCGGATCGCTGTCCTTCGCGAGCCCGCTCACCAGCTGCTGGAGCTGATCGATCGTGGTGGAGAACTGTTCGCCCTTGCCGTTGATCGTGCCGAGCGTGGTGTTCAGGTTGGTGATCACCTCACCGATCAGTTCGTCCCGGTCGGCAAGCGTCTTGGTGAACGAGCTGGTGCTGCCGAGCAGCGAGACCAGCGTGCCGCCCTGGCCCTGGAAGACCTGCAGCAATGCGCCGGAGAGATCGTTGACCTGCTCCGCATCCAAGCCCTTGAGCAGCGGCTTGAACCCGCCGAGCAGCAGATCGAGGTCGAGCGCAGGCGAGGTCTGATCCTCCGGGATGGTCCCGCCGTCGTCGAGCTGCTCCATCGAGCCGGCGCCCTCGAGAAGCTCGAGGTACCGGTCTCCGACCAGGTTCTCGTAGCGCACCGTGGCCCTGGTGCTCTTGAAGAGCTCGTACTGGCTGTCGACGTTGAAGTCGACCTCCGCGAGGTTGTCGCTGTCGATGCTCACCCCCTTCACCGAGCCGACCGGCACGCCTGCAATGCGCACCTTGTCACCCGCCTTCACGCCCGAGGAATCGGAGAACTGCGCGGTGAAGGAATTCGAGGTGCTGAATCGGTACTGGCTGAACACGACCGCGAGCCCGGCGAAGATCAGCGCCATCACCGTGGTGAAGATCAGCAGTTTGACAGTGGTCGGCCGCATCAGTTCCCCCCCTCCGGGTAGACGCCCGCGTACAGCAGCTGGAAGACCTTGGGCATGTTCGTGCTGACCTTCGTTGACGGCACGTACGGCACCGTCCCGGTGTCGGCGACGAGGAAGTTCGAGTTGCCGTCACGCTTGGGATCGAAGTCCGGCAGGCCCATGCAGTGTGGTCCACCGGACGCGTTCACCTTCGGCAGGTCCTTCGGGTAGGTGTACGGCTCGGTGCCGTACACGAAGCTGGTGCTCAGCGCCACGCCCGGCTGCAGACCACCGAAGATCTCGTTGGCGGCAGGAAGCGTCTTGGCCAGCCCGGTGAGCAGACAGGCGATCGACGGAGAGTACTCACCGAGGAGCTCGGTCGTGGGCCGCAGGTCCGCCAGTGCCTTCGTCAGGTTGGCCTCGTTCTCGGTGAGCACGCCGTTCGCGTTGTTCGCCAGCCCGGTCACGTTCATCAGCAGCAGGTCGAGGTTCGCCTGCTCGTCGACGATGGTGCCGCTGGTCGCGGTCGCGTTGTCGAGCAACCGCATCAAGTTCGGCGTGACATCGGCGTAGACGTTGGTGACCGTCGAAGCGGCCTGGAGGTCGCGCTGCAACTGCGGCAGTGCGGGATTCACCTTCTTCAGGTACTGGTCGGTCTCCTCCAGCAGCTGGCCGAGCTGGTCGCCGCGGCCGTTGAGCGCCTCGGAGATCGCGCCGAGGGTGGCGTTGAGCTTCTCCGGCTCGATCTGCTGCAGCAGCGTCGACAGGTTCTCGAACAGCGTGTTGAACTCGACGGTCACCGAGTCGGCCTCGATGGTGGTGCCGGGCGACAGCGAGCTCGACGACGGGTTCTCCGGCACAACGAAGTTCACGTACTTGGCGCCGAACACGGTGGTGGACTTGATCTCCACCTGTGCGTTCGACGGGATCAGGTGCATGGAGGCCGGATCCATCGCCAACTCGAGCTTGGCCTGGTCGCCCTCCTGACCGATTGAGGCGACGCGACCGACCTGGACGCCGCGCATCTTCACCTTGGCGTCGGGGTCCATCACCAGACCCGCGCGGTCGGCGGTCACCGTCACCGGCTCACTGTCGGTGAAGCCACCGGAGAACATGGTCAGCGAGACGGTCGCGACGCCGACCAGGCTGCCCACGAGCACCAGCGCGGCGACCTTCTTCTTCCATTTGGGTTCAGGTTCAGACATGCGCGCTATCCCGAGAGGTTGAAGTTGCCGGACCCACCGTAGATGGCGAGCGAGATGAGCAGCGTGACCGTGACCACCGCGATCAGCGAGGTACGCACCGCATTACCGACCGCGACGCCCACGCCGACCGGGCCTCCGCTGGCGTTGTACCCGTAGTAGGTGTGGATGAGCATGACGGCCAGCGCCATCACGATCGCCTGGGCGAAGGACCAGAGGATGTCCGTCGGTATCAGGAACGTCGAAAAGTAATGGTCGTAGACGCCCGGCGACTGCCCGTAGATCACGACCGTCGCGAATCGGCTGGCGATGAACGAGGCGGTCACGGCCAGCGCGTAGAGCGGCACGATCGCGATCATCCCCGCCATCACGCGGGTGCTCACCAGGTACGGAATCGACGGGATCGCCATCACCTCGAGCGCGTCGATCTCCTCGGTGACCCGCATAGCGCCCAGCTGTGCTGTGGAGCCGGCGCCGATGGTGGCGGCCAGGCCGATGCCCGCGATGACCGGCGCGACGATGCGCACGTTGATGAAGGCGGCGAAGAAGCCGGTCAAGGCCTCGACGCCGATGTTGCCGAGGGAACTGAAGCCCTGCACGGCAATGGTGCCGCCTGCGAAGAGGGTCAGGAAGCCGACGATCACGACGGTGCCACCGATCACGGCGAGCGCGCCAGTGCCCATGCTGATCTCGGCGATCAGCCGGATCGTCTCTTTCCGGTAGTGGATGAACGCGCGCGGGGCCGAGGCGACTGCCCGCCAATAGAACAGCGCCTGATCACCGATGCCGTCGATCGAACCGGAGAACTTGCCGATCCGCTTCCTGGTCCCCCGGAAACGCCCTGTCAGTGCGAATGCCATCCCGTCACCCCGCCGTCAGCTTGACACCGACGGCGGTGACGAGAACGTTCACCACGAACAGCGCCATGAACGCAAAGACGACCGTCTGGTTCACCGCGTCACCCACACTCTTTGCGCCACCCTTTACGTTGAGCCCGAGGAAGCAGGCGACCAGGCCCGCGATCATGCCGAACAAACCGGCCTTGAGCTGCGAGAGCATCAGCTCACCGAAGCCGGTCAGCAGCGTGATCCCGTTGATGAAGGCGCCGGGGTTCACGTCCTGCAGGAAGACCGAGAACATGAAGCCGCCGACGATGCCGATGGTGGACACCAGCCCGTTGAGGAGCAGGGCGACCACCGTCGAGGCGAGCACCCGGGGCACGACCAGCCGGTGGATCGGGTTGATGCCGAGCACCTTCATCGCGTCGATCTCTTCGCGGATGGTTCGCGCGGCGAGGTCGGCGCAGATCGCGGTGGCGCCCGCACCGGCGACGATCAGCACGGTGACCATCGGCCCCACCTGGGTGACCGCGCCGAGCGCGGTGCCCGCGCCGCTGAGGTCGGCGGCGCCGATCTCGCGCAGCAGGACGTTGATCGTGAAGACCACGAGCACGGTGAACGGGATGGCGACGAGCACCGTCGGCACCATCGACACCCGGGCCACGAACCAGGCCTGGTCTACGAATTCACGGCGCTGGAAAGGCCGCCTGCCCATCGCCTTGAAGGTCTCCCCCGCCATCGCGAAGAAGCCGCCCACGGCGCGCAGCGGCACCAGAAGGAGGTCATCCATCGTGCCTCCTCGTCAGTGTTCTCGCGCAGGGCACCGCGGAGGAGATGCGAGATCCCCCCGGATGCCTGTGATCCAGGTCATACTAACTAGAACGTGTTCACCTGTCAAAGGTGTTCCCCTCCGGACGCATCAGTGCTGGTCAACTCGTACCACCGGGAGGGCGGACCCGGCGGTCGGGCACCCGTGTTCAGCGGGGCCCAGCCGGCGGGTTCGGTGGTCGGTGGCGCAGGCCCGGAGCGGGTCTCCGAGCATGCGACCTCCGGCCACGTTGACTCCCTTTGTCTTTCATCGATCACGTGCCTGGTGAGTCCCGATGGCCACCGACCACGACATCGAGTATCCACACAAGTGCGAAGGTTCTCCCCCACGCTCGTTCGGCCACTCGGGCTCGTGCCGCGACCACTCCGGGATTCGTCCCCACCCCACCCGGACGTGCGGAAATCTAGAACACGTACTCATTGTTGTCGGGGCAGGTCGAACCCACCCCGGCCATCATCTTCACCCAGCCGGCCTACCTGTGTGCCGAAATTCGCACGTTTCTCAGGTACGGCCGAATGCGCAGGTCAGCCGAGCGACTTGACCGCTTCGGTCGCCGCGAACATCCGAGCCGGATCGCGCCCGTCGAAGTAGCCGCCGAGCGAGTCCGCGAGGCCCTCGGGGGTCCACACCGCATCGGGCGAATCGAATCGCTGCTCGACGACCGGCGCGGCCATGAGCGCCACCATCGGTCCGTAGACGATGAAGACCTGGCCGTTGATGGCGTCGGCGGCGGGCGAGGCCAGGTACGACACCAGGTTCACGACGTGCTCGGGCGAGAGCGGATCGGTGCCGTCCTCGGGGGCGTCACCGAAGACGTTCTCGGTCATCGCCGTGCGTGCGCGCGGGCAGATCGCGTTGGCGCGAACGCCGTAGCGCTCGAGGCCGCGTGCCGCGGACAGGGTGAGGGCGGTGATGCCCGCCTTGGCCGCACCGTAGTTCGGCTGTCCGGCCGGGCCGAGCAGGCCGGCCTCGGAAGACGTGTTGATCAGGCGGCCGTAGACCGGCGCGCCCGCCGCCTTCGACTCGGCGCGCCAGTGCACCGCCGCGTTGCGGCACAGCAGGAAGTGGCCGCGAAGGTGGACCTTGAGGACGAGATCCCAGTCCTCGTCGGACATGCTGAACAGCATCTTGTCCCGCACGATGCCCGCATTGTTGACGACGATGTCGACACCGCCCGCCTGCTGGGCGGCCTCCATCAGCGCATCCGCGGTGGCGCGCTCGCCGATGTCGCCGGGAATGAACACCGCCTTGCCGCCGAGAGTCTGGATCTCGTCGAGGACCGCATCGGCGTTCTCGTTGGCCACCAGATCGTTGATGACGACGTTCGCGCCCGCCTTGGCGAGGCCGATCGCCTCGGCCTTGCCGAGACCCGACGCTCCACCGGTCACGATTGCGACCTTGCCGTCCAGACTTACCTCGCGACTAGTCAAACTCACCACTGCCTTCGTGATTTCGATGCGGCCCCCGGAGCGGGTTCCGCCGTCACATCCGTGACGGCGCTCACTCTAGAACGTGTTCTTATTCCCGGCAAGAACAGTTAGCGCTCGAGGGTCAGCGCAGCGCGCGGGCACTGGGCGACCGACTCCTCCAACTTGGCCACGGAATCGGCGTCGTCACCGGGCTGGGTGATCACCAGTTCGTCATCGTCCGTCAGATCGAAGATGTCCGGCGCGATGCCGACGCAGACACCGTTCGCCTCACAGCGATCCCTATCGACCTTGACCTCCATGAATGAACCTCACTTCTCGTTCGAATCGACGTCTGCGGCACGCGTGTCTATGGGCTGGACCCGCGGGCAGATCCAGCATAAGACTAGAACCCGTTCCACTCCTGTGCAATGATGCGAAAAACCCATAGTGACGGGCCGAAAGTGCGTCTCGCCAGCTCGGCCGATCGCAACCAGATAACGGCACCAAAACAGACTAGAACCTGTGTCAGAGACCGGAGAGGTACCGATGCAAATCACCTACAGCGCCGAGCAGCAGAAGCTGCGGGAGGAGCTGCGCGCCTATTTCGCGAAGCTCATCACTCCCGAGCGTCGCGAAGCGCTCAACGCCCAGACCGGCGAGTACGGCTCGGGCACCGTCTACCGCGACGTCGTGCGCGAGATGGGCAAGGACGGCTGGCTCACGCTCGGCTGGCCCAAGGAGTACGGCGGACAGGAGCGGTCGCCGATCGACCAGCTGATCTTCACCGACGAGGCCGCGATCGCCGGCGCCCCGGTGCCGTTCCTCACGATCAACTCCGTCGCCCCGACCATCATGCATTACGGCTCGGAGGAGCAGAAGAAGTTCTTCCTGCCCAAGATCTCCTCGGGCGAGGTGCACTTCTCCATCGGGTACTCCGAGCCCGGCGCAGGCACCGACCTGGCCAGCCTGCGGACCACCGCGGTCAAGGACGGCGACGACTACGTCATCAACGGCCAGAAGATGTGGACGAGCCTCATCGCGTACGCGGACTACGTGTGGCTCGCCGTCCGCACCGACCCGAATGTGAAGAAGCACAAGGGCATCAGCATGCTGATCGTCCCGACGACCGCCGAGGGCTTCTCCTACACCCCGGTGCACACCATGGCCGGTCCGGACACCAGCGCCACGTACTACCAGGACGTGCGCGTCCCGTCGTCCGCACTGGTCGGCGAGGAGAACGGTGGCTGGGGGCTGATGACCAATCAGCTCAACCACGAACGGGTCGCGCTGGTCTCCGCCGCGCAGATCCAGGGCGCGCTGCGCGACACCATCGAGTGGGCGCAGAACACCAAGCTGGCCGACGGCCGTCGCGTCATCGACCAGGAGTGGGTGCAGATCAACCTCGCCCGGGTGCACGCCAAGGTCGAGTACCTCAAGCTGCTGAACTGGGAGGTGTCCTCCGCGGAGGCCCCGAGCAAGGGCGACGCGTCGGCGTGCAAGGTCTTCGGCACCGAGTTCGCGACCGAGGCGTACCGACTGCTCATGGAGGTCCTCGGCCCCCTGGCATACCTGCGGCAGGACTCGAAGGGCGTCGCCGTGCGCGGCCGCCTCGAGCGTTGGCACCGTTCCGCCCTGATCCTGACCTTCGGCGGCGGCACCAACGAGGTGCAGCGCGACATCCTCGCCATGACGGCGCTGGGCCAGCCGCCCGCCAAGCGGTGACTACCACCGCCCACCAGGCGCTGACCCCGGCCCCCATCCTGCGCTGACCGCGCGAGTCAAAGGAACATCATGGATTTCAGCCACACAGAGGCCCAGCAGGACCTCGAACAACTCACCCGGAGCATCGCCGAGAAGCTCACCACCAACGACCGCCTGCGCGAACTGGACGCCGCCGAGGACCGCTTCGACGACAAGCTCTGGCAGGCCCTCGCCGATGCGGGCGTGCTCGCGGCGGCGCTGCCCGAGTCGGTCGGTGGCGGCGGCTTCGGCATCCTCGAACAGTGCAGCGTGCTGCGCGAACTGGGCCGGCCGCTCGCGGCAGTGCCGTACCTGTCCTCGATCGTCCTCGCCGCGTCGGCACTCGCCGAGTTCGGTGACGACGCCAAGCGCCAGTGGGCGCAGCGCGCCGGAGCGGGCGAGGTCGTCCTGACCGTCGCCCTCGCCGAGGAGCTCAACGACAACCCGGCCAAGCCGGTGACCACGGCGGTCCGCAGCGGCGACGAGTGGCTGCTGACCGGCACCAAGATCACCGTGCCCGCGGCCGCTTTCGCGGACCTGATCCTGGTTCCCGCCACCACCCCCGAGGGTGTCGCGGTGTTCCTGGTGCAGCCGTCCGATGCCGGGGTCACCATCGACCGCCAGCGCGTCACCGACTTCAGCGCGGAGTCGATCGTCGAGCTGGCAGGCACCAAGCTCGGAGCGGACCGGGTTCTCGGCAGCACCGAGAACGGATCCGAGATCGTGGACTGGATCCTGGCCCGCGCCGCGGTCGCGCTGAGCGCGACCCAGCTCGGCACCCTGGAGCGGGCCCTGGAACTGGTCGCGGAGTACGCGCGTGAGCGGGTCCAGTTCGACCGCCCGATCGGCAGCTTCCAGGCCGTGGCCCAGCGCCTCGCCGACGCCTTCATCGACGTCAAGGGCGTCCGGTCCACGCTGTGGCAGGCCGCCTGGCGCCTCAGCGAGAACCTGCCTGCCGAGGAAGAGGTCCGAACCGCGAAGTTCTGGGCGGCCGATGCGGGCCACCGCGTCGCGCACACCGTGATCCACATCCACGGCGGCGTCGGCCTCGACCGCGACCACCCGGTGCACCGGTACTTCCTGGCTGCCAAGCACAACGAGTTCGCGCTGGGCTCGGCCACCGAGCAGTTGCGCAGGCTGGGACAGATCCTCGCCGACGTGCCTGCCTGAATCTAGGCTGCACACATGACGACCGCGACGCCCACCGTCACCGATCTGTTGCTCCGGCTTCGAGACGACGACGACCACGGAATTCTGTTCGAGGACAAGAGAATTCCGTGGTCCGAACACGTCGCACTCAGCGCCGGTCTAGCGGCGGGCCTGGCGGCCCTGTTCGATCCGGCAGCACCCCGACACGTCGGGGTGCTGCTGGACAACGTTCCCGAGTTCTCCCTCCTGCTCGGCGCCGCGGCGCTGGGCGGATCGGTCGTGGTGGGTCTGAACACCACCCGGCGCGGCGAGGCGCTCGCGGGCGACATCGCGCGTGCCGACTGCCAGGTGGTGGTCACCGACACCGAGCGTCTCGCCCTGCTCGACGGCCTCGATCTGGGGGGCGTCCGCGTCCTCACCATCGACGGTCCCGAGTGGCCGGAACTGCTCGCCACCCACCCCGACAGCGCCGCGCCCGCGCCCGCTCCCGCAGGCGACGACCTGTTCATGCTGATCTTCACCTCCGGCACCAGTGGGAATCCGAAGGCGGTCCGGGTGACCCACCGCATGGTGGCCGGGCCCGGCATCATGCTCGCCGAACGGTTCGGGCTGTCGGCCGCGGACACCGCCTACATCTCGATGCCGATGTTCCACTCGGGCGCGGTGATGGCCTGTTGGGCGGTCGCGGTCGCCGTCGGCGCCGACCTCGCGTTGCGCCGCAAGTTCTCCGCGTCCCAGTTCATCCCGGACGTCCGGCGGTTCGGCGCCACCTACGCGCACTACGTCGGCAAGCCGCTCGCCTACGTGCTGGCCACCCCCGAGGCGGCGGACGACGCCGACAACCCGCTGAAGGTGCTCTACGGCAACGAGGGGTCCCCGTCCTCGATCGCCGAATTCGGGCGCCGGTTCGATGTCCGGGTGGTCGACGGGTTCGGTTCCACCGAAGGCGGCGTCCTGATCCCGCGGAGCCCCGGCACCCCTGTCGGCGCCCTCGGCCTGCTCCCCGCGGGCATCGAGGTGCTCGACCCGGACACCGGGGTCCCGTGCCCCGCCGCGGAGTTCGACGCCGCCGGGCGGATCGTCAACGCGGACGTCGCGACGGGCGAGCTGGTGAACACCGCGGGCACAGGGAGCTTCGCGGGGTACTACAAGAATCCCGAGGCCGAGACCGAGCGAGTCCGGAACGGCCAGTACTGGAGCGGCGACCTGGGCTACCGGGACGCGGAGGGCTTCGTGTACTTCGCAGGCCGCAGCTCCGGCTGGATGCGGGTGGACGGCGAGAACCTCGGCACCGCGCCCATCGAGCAGATCCTCGGCAGGCATCCCCACGTCGGCGAGGTCGCCGCGTACGGGGTTCCTGACCCCGAGGTCGGCGACCGGGTGGCCGTCGCGCTGGTGGCGACGAGCGACTTCGACATCGCCGACTTCTCCCGCTTCCTCGGCGCCCAGTCGGATCTCGGACCGAAGCAGGTGCCGAGCTTCGTCCGGGTCTGCACGGACCTGCCCCGCACGGCCACCTACAAGGTCCTAGGTCGCACCCTCAGTGCCGAGCGCTGGCACTGCGCCGACCCGGTCTGGTATCGCGCGCCCGGTGGTATCGACTTCGAACCCGTGACCCCGGAGCTGCGGGCGAAGCTCGACGCCGAGCTGAACACCTAGACACAGCCCGCTGTCGGGTGGCGGTCCCGAAACAAACGCGAAGGCCGGGTACGAAATTCGTACCCGGCCTTCGTGTGTGGCCTAGCTGTCCGACGCCCGCGGGCGTCGCACCTACGTGAGCTTGCTCAGTCGCGCGACGGTTGTGTCGAACTCGGCGACCAGTTCGGCGATCGACTCCGCGACCGGCCGGATCTCGTTCATCCGGCCGACGATCTGGCCTGCAGGCATCGCGACCACCTCGGGGTCCTCCGAGGCGACGATCCGCTGGTGCGCCTCGGCGACCAGCAGGTTCTGCAGTGGCATCGGCAGCGCGTCCGGTGCGCCGGGCTTGGACCAGGCCTCGGTCCACTTGGTCTTGAGCAGGCGGGCCGGCTTGCCCGAGTAGATCCGAGAGCGGACCGTGTCGCTCGAGGTCGCCGCGAGCAGCGCGCGCTGCGTAGCGGACGTGCCGTCTGCCGCACTACCCAGCTTGTACTCCGCGGCGGTCAGCCAGTACGAACCCATCCACACGCCGGAGGCGCCGAGGCTCATCGCCGCCGCGATCTGGCGACCGCTGCCGATACCGCCCGCGGCCAGCACGGTGGCGGAATCGCCCACCGCGTCGACGATCTCGGGAACCAGGACCATCGAGGCGATCTCGCCGGTGTGGCCACCCGCCTCGTAGCCCTGGGCGATGACGATGTCGACGCCGTTGGCCACGTGGCTCAGTGCGTGACCGACCGCGCCCGCCAGCGCCGCGACCGGCACGCCGTGCTCGTGCGCCTCGTCGATGACGTCCTTCGGCGGCGACCCGAGCGCGTTGGCGATCAGCGCGGGACGGTGCCGGAGCGCGACGTCGACCTGCGCGCGGGCCACCGAGTGCAGCCAGCCAAGGGTGCCCGTCGCACGCTCGACATCGTCGGACAGCGGCGGCACGCCGAGCTCCTCGAGCGTGCGGTTGACGAACGCGCGGTGCTCGGCCGGGATCAGCTTGTCCAGATCGACGGCCTTGCCCTCGGTCGGGATCTTGGCAGGCATGACGATGTCGACGCCGTACGGCTTGCCGTCGGTGTTCTCGTCCATCCAGGTGAGGACGGCCTCGAGCTCCTCCGGGTCGTTGAACCGCACACAGCCCAGCACGCCGAGTCCGCCTGCGCGCGACACCGCCGCCGCCACGTGCTCGGACGGGGTGAACGCGAAGATCGGGTACTGGATGCCGAACTTGTCGGCGAGGGCGTTACGCATCACGCGTTTCCGTTGCTGTAGTGGTCGTCGGCCTCGCGCTGCTCGGTCTGCTCCTTGGCCCAGCGGTAGTCCGGCTTGCCGGCGGGCGACCGCTTGATCGCGTCGACGAACCAGAGGCTGCGGGGCACCTTGTAGCCGGCGATCTCCTTGCGGGAGGCGGCGACGATGTCGGCCAGGCTCGGGCGGGTGCCTTCGCGGGGCGCGACGACGGCGGCGACCCGCTGGCCGAAGCGCTCGTCCGGGACACCGACGACCAGGACGTCGAAGACGTCGGGATGCGACTTGACGGCACCCTCGACCTCCTCCGGGTAGATCTTCTCGCCGCCGCTGTTGATGGAGACCGATCCGCGGCCGAGCATCGTGACCGTGCCGTCCGCCTCGACCGTGGCGTAGTCGCCGGGGATCGAGTAACGAACCCCGTTGAACGTCTTGAAGGTCGCCGCGGTCTTGACCTCGTCCTTGTAGTAGCCGAGGGGGATGTGACCGTGCCGGGCCAGCAGGCCGACCTGACCGGAACCGGGCTCGACCTGGTTACCTTCATCGTCGATGACCACGGTGGAGGCGTCGATCTTCACCCGCGGACCGCCGGTGTGCTCGAAGCCCTTCGAGATGGTCGCGAGCCCGCCGAAGCCGGTCTCCGACGAACCGATCGAATCGGTGAGCAGACGGTTGGGCAGCAGGTCGAGGAACTGCTCCTTGAGCGACGGAGAGAACAGCGCCGCGCTGCTCGCGATCACGTACAGCGACGAGAGGTCGTACGGCTCACCGGTTTCCGGGTTGCCGGCGATGAGGGCATCGACCATGGGGCGCGCCATCGCGTCGCCCGTGATGAAGATGAGGTTGACCTTGTGCTTGTCGATGACCTGCCACACCTCGTGGCCGTTGAACTCGGGGTGCATCACGAGGGTGCCGCCGCCGAAGAGGCTGTGGAAGACCGCAGACTGCGAGCCGCCGTGGATCATCGGGGGGATCGGGAACCGCACCATCGCGGGGTTCGCGGCGCCGACCTTCGCGATCTCCCACTCGTCCTCGACGCGCTCGCCGGTGATGAAGTTGGTGCCGCCGCCGAGTACCCGCCACCAGTCCTCGTGCCGCCACATGACGCCCTTCGGCATGCCGGTGGTGCCGCCGGTGTAGAGCATGAAGATGTCGTCGGGGCTGCGCTCGCCGAAGTCCCGGTCGGGCGATCCCAGGGACAGGGCCTGCTCGTACTCGACGCCGTCGAACGAGGAGTAGTCGAGATCGGTGCCGTCTTCGACGACGATCACGGACTCGACCAGTGGGGTGTTCGGCAGCACGTTGGCCACCTTGTCCACGTACCGGCGCTCGACGATCAGCGCGGCCATGTCCGAGTTCTCGAAGATGTACTGCAACTCGTTCTCGACGTAGCGGTAGTTCACGTTGACCATCACCGCACGGGCCTTGAACACCGCGACCATGGCCTCGATGGCCTCGATCGTGTTGCGGCTGTAGATGCCCACCTTGTCACCCGGCTTGACACCGCGATCCTGCAGGTAATGCGCGAGGCGGTTGGTCCGCTCCTCCAGCTGCGCATAGGTGATCTCGCGGTCGCTGTCCAGCAGCGCCACCCGCTCTGGATTCAGGTCAATGGAGTGCTCGACGAAGTCTGCGATATTTAGGGCCACGCCCATAAAGTAGAACGTGTTACCGTTTCTGGCAAGAGCCAATGTGAGACTCAACTCACACGATATCGGGAGCCGAGAGTGTCCTCCACCACAGCCGAGATTTCCGACATTTCGGAACAGTCCGCTCACTGCCTCGTCGAGAAGCGCGGTCACGTCCTCATCGTGACCATGAACCGCCCCGAGGCCCGTAACGCCCTGTCGGGCGAGATGATGGCGATCATGACCCGGGCCTGGGACCAGGTCGACGCCGATCCCGACATCCGGGTCGCGATCCTCACCGGCGCCGGGGGCACGTTCTGCGCAGGCATGGACCTCAAGGCCATGAACAAGAACGCCCCCGGCGACAAGTTCGTCAAGGGCGGCATGGACCTGACCAAGCTGCCTGCGCTGCTCAAGGGCCGCCGGCTCACCAAGCCGCTGATCGCCGCGGTCGAGGGCGCCGCCATCGCAGGCGGCACCGAGATCCTGCAGGGCACCGACATCCGGGTCGCGGGCGAGAGCGCCAAGTTCGGCGTCTCCGAGGCCCGGCTGGGACTGTTCCCGCTCGGCGGCTCCGCGGTCCGCCTCGTCCGCCAGATCCCGTACACCGTCGCAGCCGAGATCCTGCTCACCGGCCGCAACGTCCCGGCGCCCGAGGCCAAGGAACTCGGCCTGATCGGCCACGTCGTCCCGGACGGACAGGCGCTGACCAAGGCGCTCGAGATCGCGGACGCGATCGCGGCCAACGGCCCGATCGCGGTCCAGGCGATCCTCAAGACCATCCGCGTCACCGAGGGCATGCACGAGGAGGACGCCTTCGAGCTCGAGGCCGAGATCGGCGCCGAGGTGTTCCGGAGCGACGACGCCAAGGAGGGTCCGCGCTCGTTCGCCGAGAAGCGCGCCCCGAAGTTCCAGGGCAAGTAGCGGCCACCTCCCCGGCAACGACATGCAGACCCCGACGACACAGCACCGAGTCGTCGGGGTTTTGCTTGCCGCGGGCCAGGGCAGCCGGTACGGGATGCCGAAGGTCCTGGCGAATCAGGGCGCCTGGCTGCGATCCGCGGTCGCGGCGCTACGGGACGGGGGCTGCTCCCGGGTCATCGTGGTGCTCGGCGCGGCGGACACGGCCGTGCCGGACGGCGCGGAGGCCGTCTACGCAGCCGGCTGGCGCGAGGGAGTCGGCGCCTCGCTGCGGGCAGGCCTCGCGGCCGCCGCCGACGATCCGGATGCCGACTACGCCGCCGTTCACCTGGTCGACCTGCCGGACGTGCGCGCCGATGCCGTCGCCCGGGTCGTCGCCGCCGCGGCTGCCACCGAGAGCGGGCTCGCCCGGGCCTTCTACGGGGCCGACCCCGGCCACCCGGTCGTGATGGCCCGGGTGCATTGGGCTGCGGTGTCGAGGTCGGCTGCGGGCGACCTGGGCGCCCTCCCGTACCTACGTGAGCACGCAGGCCTCGTGCGACGAGTCGACTGCGACGACCTGGCGACCGGGGCGGATCGAGACACCCGCTGACCCCATCCGACGGATCGGGCCCCGGACTGCCGATTCGGCGATCCGGGGCCCGATTCTGGAACGTGTTCCGCTCACATCAGGCGGGGTTGACCGCCTCCGCGAGCTGGCGCATGTGCTCGACGCTCCGACAGGTCACCAGCAGCATGGTGACGCCTGCTTCCTCCCACTGCTTGACCTGGGTGCGCACCTCGTCGACATTGCCGATGATCATCGTGTCGGTGACCATCTGGTCGGGGACGATCGCGGCCGCCTCCGCCTTGCGGCCCGACAGGAAGAGCTTCTGGATCTCCTTGACCTCCTCGCCGTAGCCCATCCGGGTGTAGACCTGCGCGTGGAAGTTCACCTCCGCCGCACCCATCCCGCCGACGTACAGCGCGGTGATCGGCTTGAGCTTCGCGATCTCCCCCGCGCGGTCGTCGGTGATGACGACCTGGCAGGTGGCCGCGATCTCGAAGTCCTCGCGGCTGCGCCGGGCGCCCTGACGCGCGAAGCCCTCGTCGAGCCATTCGTTGTACATCGGTGCCAGGCGCGGGGTGTAGTAGATCGCCAGCCAGCCGTCGGCGATCTCGGCGGTGAGCGCGACGTTCTTCGGACCCTCCGCACCGAGCCAGATCGGCAGGTCAGCGCGCAGCGGGTGGGTGATCGGCTTGAGCGGCTTGCCGAGCCCCATGCCCCCCTCGCCCTTGAACGGCATCGGGTAGTGCGGGCCGTCGTTGGTCACCGGCGCCTCCCGCGCGAGCACCTGCCGCACGATCGAGACGTACTCCCGGGTGCGTGCGAGCGGCTTCGGGAAGGGCTGGCCGTACCAGCCCTCGACGACCTGCGGGCCGGAGACGCCGAGGCCGAGGATCGCGCGGCCGCCAGAGAGGTGGTCGAGGGTCAGCGCGTGCATCGCGGCGCCGGTCGGCGTGCGGGCGGACAGCTGCGCCACCGAGGTGCCGAGCCGGATCCGCTCCGTGCTTGAGCCCCACCACGCCAGCGGGGTGAACGCGTCGTTGCCCCAGGACTCGGCTGAGAAGACCGCGTCGAATCCCGCCGTGTCGGCCTCGGTCACCAACTCCTGGGCGTTGGCGGGGGGCTGCGCGCCCCAGTACCCAAGTTGCAACCCGAGCTTCATCGACTGCCTCCATATCCGTGGTGATCAGAACTCACTATTGCTAGTGGAATAAGAACCTGTTCTACTCGACTTTGTGACCATGAGGAAGAGTTCACTGGAACTAGAGCCAGATTCGGCGGGCCAGGAGCGGCCGCTGAACGCGCCGCTGCGTATGGCGTTCGACTACACGCGCTCGGTCGGACCGACCATCGGCGCCTTCGTGAACGGGCTGCGTGCGCATCGCGTCGTCGGCGTTCGCGGGTCGGACGGCCGGGTGCACGTGCCCCCCGCCGAGTACGACCCGGTGACCGCCGAGCCGCTCACCGACTTCGTCGAGGTGTCGCCTGTCGGCACCGTCCAGTCGTGGACGTGGATGGCCGAGCCCATCGAGGGCCAGCCCCTCGACCGCCCGTTCGCGTGGGCGCTGATCAAGCTGGACGGCGCCGACACCTCCCTCCTGCACGCCGTCGACGTCTCCTCTCCCGACGAGATGAGCACCGGCATGCGCGTGCACATCCGCTGGGCCGACGAGACCGTCGGACACATCAAGGACATCGCCTCCTTCGCGCCGGGCGAGGGTGACGGAAGCGCCACCGCCGCAGCACCTTCCGACGCCGAACCGGTCACCATCATGACCACCCCGGTCGACATGATGTACACCCACACCGCCTCCGCCGAGGAGAGCTATTACCTCCGCGGACTAGTCGAGGGCAAGATCCTCGGCGGGCGGACCGACGCCAACGGCAAGGTCTACGTGCCCCCGCGCGGCGCCAACCCCACCGACGGCATCCCGACCAAGGAGCAGGTCGTACTCTCCGACCGCGGCACCGTCACCACGTTCTGCATCGTCAACGTGCCGTTCCTCGGTCAGCGCATCAAGCCGCCGTACGTCGCGGCGTACATCCTGCTCGACGGCGCCGACATCGCGATCCAGCACCTGATCCTCGACATCGATGCCGCGGATGTGCGCATGGGCCTGCGCGTCGAGGCCGTCTGGCGTCCACGCGAGGAGCGCGGCTACACGCTCGAGTCGATCTCCCATTTCCGTCCTACCGGCGAGCCCGACGCCGAGTACGACACCTACAAGCAGCACCTGTAGAGAGGCCACCCCCGTGACAGAGATTGCAGTGGTCGGCTTCGCGCAGGCCCCCCATCTTCGAGAGACCACAGGCACCACCAACGGTGTCGAGATGCTGGTCCCCATCTTCCAAGAGCTCTACTCCACCCTCGGAATCACCAAGTCCGACATCGGTTTCTGGTGCTCGGGTTCGTCCGACTACCTCGCCGGACGCGCCTTCTCGTTCATCTCCGCGGTCGACTCGATCGGCGCCGTGCCGCCGATCAACGAGTCGCACGTCGAGATGGACGCGGCCTGGGCCCTGTACGAGGCGTGGATCAAGATCATGACCGGCGAGGTCGACACGGCCCTGGTCTACGGCTTCGGCAAGTCCTCCGCAGGCAACCTACGCCAGGTCCTCGCCATGCAGCTCGACCCGTACCTGGTCGCCCCGCTGTGGCCGGACTCGGTCTCGGTCGCGGGACTGCAGGCCCGCGCAGGCCTCGATGCGGGCAAGTGGACGCCCGAGCAGATGGCGGAGGTCGTGGTGCGCAGCCGCAGGGCGGCCAAGGACAACCCGCTCAGCCAGCTCTCCGGCGACTACGACATCGAATCGCTGCTCGCGCAGCCGTTCATCGCCGACCCGCTCCGCGCGCACGACTGCGCGCCGATCACGGACGGCGCCTCGGCGATCGTGCTGGCCCGAGGCGATCGTGCCCGCGAGATGTGCGAAAACCCAGCCTGGATCACCGGTTTCGAGCACATCATCGACTCCCCCGCCCTCGGCGGACGTGACCTCACCACCTCCCCCTCCACCGCGGCCGCGGCCCGCGCCGCCACCGGCGGCGACCTCGGCGGCATCGAGGTCGCCGAGCTGCACGGACCGTTCAGCCACCAGGAGCTCATCCTGGCCGAGGCGATCGGGCTCTCGGAGTCCGTCACCGTCAACCCGTCCGGCGGCCCGCTCTCGGGCAACCCGCTCTTCTCGGCGGGCCTCGAGCGGATCGGTCACGCCGCCCGCAAGATCCACACCGGCGAGGCCGGCCGCACCCTGGCACACGCCACCAGCGGTCCCGCGCTGCAGCAGAACCTGGTCGCGGTCATGGAAGGACGTAACTGATCATGGGTGGTAAGCACAAGGCCGCGGTCCTCGGCACCGGCCAGACCCACTACGTCGCCAAGCGGACCGACGTCACGATGTCCGGCCTGGTCCGCGAGGCCATCGACCGCGCCATGACCGACGCCGAGGTCAGCTGGGACGACATCGACGCGGTCGTCGTCGGCAAGGCCCCCGACATGTTCGAGGGCTCGATGATGCCGGAGCTGGCGATGGCGAACGCGCTCGGCGCCGTCGGCAAGCCGCTGCTGCGCGTGCACACCGCGGGCTCCGTCGGCGGTTCCACCGGTGTCGTGGCGGCCTCCCTGGTCAAGTCCGGCGTGCACAAGCGCGTGCTGGCGGTGTCCTGGGAGAAGCAGTCCGAGTCGAACGCCATGTGGGCGCTGTCGATCCCGGTGCCCTTCACGATGCCGGTCGGCGCGGGCGCGGGCGGCTACTTCGCCCCGCACGTGCGTTCGTACATCCGCCGTTCGGGCGCGCCCAGCCACATCGGCGCGATGGTCGCGGTCAAGGACCGGCTCAACGGCAGCATCAACCCGTACGCACACCTCAAGCAGCCCGACATCACACTGGAGTCGGTGCAGGCGTCGCAGATGCTGTGGGACCCCATCCGTTTCGACGAGACCTGCCCGTCCTCGGACGGCGCGTGCGCCATCGTGATCGGCGACGAGGACTCGGCGAAGTCGATGATCTCCCGGGGCCGCCAGGTGGCCTGGGTGCACGCCACCGCGATGCGCACCGAGCCCACCACATTCTCCGGGCGTGACCAGGTCAACCCGCAGGCCGGACGCGACGCCGCGGCCGCGCTGTGGAAGGACGCGGGGATCACCGATCCGTTCAAGGAGATCGACGCCGCCGAGATCTACGTCCCGTTCTCCTGGTTCGAGCCGATGTGGCTGGAGAACCTCGGGTTCGCGGCGGAGGGCACCGGCTGGAAGCTCACCGAGGCGGGCGAGACCGCCCGCGACGGGAACCTCCCGGTCAACGCCTCCGGCGGCGTGCTCTCGTCCAACCCGATCGGCGCCTCCGGCATGATCCGCTTCGCTGAGTCGGCGATGCAGGTGATGAACCGCGCCGGTGACCACCAGATCCAGGACGCCCGCAAGGCCTTCGGCCACGCCTACGGCGGCGGCTCACAGTACTTCTCGATGTGGGTTGTCGGTGCTGACAAGCCCGAGTAGCCCGACGAATCCGACGAGCTCGAGTAGGAGATCAGCATGAAGTTCACCGTAGGCATCGCGATGAGTCCGCTCGACCAACTCATCCCGCTCGCGCAGACCGCCGAGGAATGCGGGTTCGCCAATATCGCCCTGCCGGACTCGCTCTTCTACATGGAGACGGCGGCGGCGGACTACCCATACACCCCCGACGGCTCCCGGATGTGGAACGCCGAGACCCCGTGGGTTGATCCCCTCATCGCCGCTGCGGCCCTTGGTGCGGCCACCTCCACCATCGGCTTCTACACGAACGTGCTCAAGCTGGGGTCCCGGAACCCGCTGCTGCTCGCGCGTCAGGTCGGGTCCGTCGCGAACCTGACCGGGAACCGGTTCGGTTTCGGCGTCGGGATCGGTTGGGCTCCTGAGGAGTTCGAGTGGTGCGGCGTGCCGTTCAAGAAGCGTGGCGCCCGGGTCGATGAGATGATCGAGATCATCAAGCTGACCCTCGCGGGCGGCATGGTCGAGTTCCATGGGGAGTTCTACGATTTCGACCGCCTGCAGATCAGTCCCGCGCCCAGCAAGCCGGTGCCGTTCTACGTCGGCGGTCACACCGACGTGGCGCTGCGCCGGGCGGCCCGGGTGGGCGACGGCTGGACCTCGGCGATGATGAAGTTCAAGGACCTGGTCGAGACCAAGCGCAAGCTCGATGATCTGCGGGCCGAATACGGCCGCGCGGATGAGCCTTTCGAGTTGCAGGCCGTGTGCATCGACCGCTTCGGCAAGGACGGCTACGCCGAACTCGCGGGCGCGGGCATCACCGATTCCATCGTGGTGCCGTGGATCTTCGACGGCATTCCTTTCGACGGCCCGCTCGAGGCCAAGCAGGACTCGCTGCGCAAGTTCGCGGCCGACCACATCGCGGGAGGAGCGTCATGACCGAGACCGCGACGGAGCACCCTGTCCGGATCGCGTCGCGCGCGTCCCAGTCAGCCGCGAGCGGCAGGCGCAAGGAGGAGTGGCTGGCGCTGTTCGCGGAGGACGGTTGGGTCGAGGACCCGGTCGGCCCTTCGGGTTTCGACCCCGAGGGCAAGGGTCACCACGGCCGCGAGGCCATTGCCCGCTTCTACGACATGACCATCGCGAACACCGAGTCACTCGTGTTCGACATCAGGGACACCCTGCAGTGCGGTGACGAGATGGTCTACATCGGCAGCATCCGGTCCGTCGTGGCCGGCAACCAGATCGATGCCGAGGGAGTGTTCATCTACCGGGTGAACGACGAGGGCAAGCTGCAGTCGATTCGGGCCTTCTGGGAGGTCGACCGGGCGATGAAGACGCTCGTCAAGCTGTAGTACGCACGAACGCCGGAAGGACCGCGCCTCGTAAATCGAGGTGCGGTCCTTTGCGTTTCACGGCAGGGTGGGTCCGACCGCAGGCGATCGGAAGGATGACATTCAGTGCAGAGTCACTCGGAGGATCTCCGGATCTGTTTCATCGGCGACTCCTTTGTCGCGGGCGTCGGCGACGAGACCGCGCTCGGCTGGACCGGCCGGCTGCTGGCCCGCAGCGCACAGGCGGGGCGACCGGCCACCGGATACAACCTCGGGATCCGACGCAACACCTCCACCGACATCCGGGCGCGGCTGCGCGACGAGATCGAGCGCCGCAGGCCCGCGGACACGGAGCTGCGGCTGGTGTTCTCCTTCGGGGTCAACGACGCGACCGCCACGGACGACGGGCCTCGGGTCCCGGCCGCGACCTCTCGGGAGAACCTGATCGACTGCCTCGACGCCGCCGCGGGCGCACCTGTCCTCTTCGTCGGCCCGCCGCCCGTGCACGACGAGGAGCACAACCATCGGATTCTCTTGCTCAACAATAATTTTCGCGACATCTGTGATGCGCGGTGCTGCACGTTCGTCGACGTCTTCACTGCGCTGGAGAAGCACGACGTCTGGCGCAGGCAGGTCCGCGACGGCGACGGCGCCCACCCGCGTTCCGACGGCTACACGGCCCTGTTCGAACTGGTGGCGCCCGCCTGGGACGAATGGCTGCGCCGCTGAGGTCACCGGGAACGAAAACGGCAGCGCCGGCGCGGGGTGACCGCGCCGGCGCTGCCGGATGGTGCTGGTGGATCGACTGCCCTAGTGGGCGACCGGGCAACCGCCGGTCTTGTAGTCGACCTGGTACTCCTTGATGCCGTTGAGCCAGCCGGACCGCAGGCGGCGGGTCGCGCCGACCTCGGTGATGTCCGGGAGGAAGTCGGCGATCGCGTTGAAGATCAGGTCGATCTCCATGCGGGCCAGGTTGGCGCCGAGGCAGTAGTGGGCGCCGGTTCCGCCGAAGGACAGGTGCGGGTTCGGGTCGCGGAGGATGTCGAACTTCTCCGGGTTCTCGAACACCTCCTCGTCGAAGTTCGCCGACACGTAGTTCATCACCACGCGCTGGCCCTTCTTGATCGCCACACCGCCGATCTCGGTGTCCTCGAGGGCGGTGCGCTGGAAGGCGGCGACCGGGGTGGCCCAGCGGATGATCTCGTCGGCCGTGGTCTTCGGACGCTCCTTCTTGTACAGCTCCCACTGCTCGGGGTTGTCCATGAAGGCCTTCATGCCGTGCGTGGTGGCGTTACGGGTGGTCTCGTTGCCTGCCACCGCGAGCACGATCACGAAGAAGCCGAACTCCTCCGGGCTGAGCTCGTCGCCGTCGACGTCCGCCTCGATGAGCGTGGTGACGAGGTCGTCGCCCGGGTTCGCCTTGCGCGCCTCGGCCAGCTGGTACGCGTATCCGAGGATCTCCATCGACGCGGCCGCCGGATCGATGTCGGCGAACTCGGGATCGTCGTACGAGGTCATCTGGTTGGACCACTCGAAGACCTTGCCGCGGTCCTCCTGCGGCACGCCGATGAGCTCGGCGATGGCCTGCAGGGGCAGCTCCGCCGCGACCTGGGTGACGAAGTCGCCGCTACCCTCCGCAGCGGCGGCCTTGACGATGGACTCGGCGCGGTCGCGCAGCTCTTCCTTGATCCCGTTGATCGCGCGGGGGGTGAAGCCGCGGGAGACCAGCTTGCGCAGCTTGGTGTGCTCCGGCGCGTCCTTGTTCAGGAGCACGAAGCGCTGCAGTTCGATCTGCTCGCGCTTCATGTCATCGGCGAACCGCGGGATGGCGGTGTTCTCCCAGGTGGAGAACACGTCGCGCATCGACACGTCGCGGATGTCCTCGTGACGGGTGACCAACCAGTAGCCACCGTCGTTGAATCCGCCGACACCGTCGGGCTGCTCGACCCAGTACACCGGCTCGGCCTTGCGGACCTCGGCGAGTTCTTCCACCGGCAGCCGGTGCGCGTAGATATCGGGGTCCGTAAAGTCGAATCCCGCGGGAATGTTGGGCTGTGCCACTGTTGTCTCCTGCCATCGCGATCGGCGCCGCGCGTGATGTGGAACACGTTCTACAAAGATTGAAGCATAGAGCTTCGATCAGGGAAAGACTAGGCAAAGAACTGGGCCCATTCTCCTTGCTCAAAGGGGAGAACCTGTTCTACTTTTTGTAGACACGTGGAAAGGAGCCCGCCGTGGGCACACCAGTAATCGTCGAGGCAGTCCGTACCCCGATCGGCAAGCGAGGGGGTTGGCTGTCCGGCCTGCACGCGGCGGAGACCCTGGGC